>JAUYMV010000752.1 GCA_030698645.1 Mesorhizobium sp. | reverse complement strand
GCGTGCCAGCGCTTGAGATGCACCATGTCGTCCGGCACCGCGATACGGGCGGGCTTCAGGAAATCCATCGCGACGAGACCGGTAATGTCGGCGACCGTGTAGGTGTCGCCGGCGGCGAACTCGCGGGACGCCAGTTCGCGGTCGAGCATGTCCATGAACTCGATCGCCTTCGGCTTGTTGGCCTCGCCCCATTCGGGAATCTGCGGCACCTCCCATTCCTTCATCGCCGGGTGGATGTGGCGGAAGGCGTTGGCGACGACGGCCAGGAAGTTCAGCTCCATGCGGCGCTGCCACATCTCGACCATGGCGACGCCGAGCGGGCCGGTTCCGAACAGCGCAGGCTGCGGGTGAAGCGCCTCGAAGTAGCGGCAGATGGCGATCGATTCGGTGATGATCGTCCCGTCGTCGAGCTCGAGCACCGGCAGGCGGCGCAGCGGATTGCGCGAGGCGACGGCTTCCGAGCGGTGTTCCATCGCCCCCATGTCGACCGCCACCAGCGGCACGGAAATACCCTTTTCGGCGAGAAATATCCGCACCCGCCGCGGATTGGGCGCGCGTCCGCCGTCAAACAGTTTCATTTCGTACCTCCCGCTTGATCACGATACTTACTGCCAGCCAACGATCCAGCGCAACCAGTTGAGCGCGCGTGCCAACAATCCATGCTGGCTTTCGGCCGCCCCGCCATGCCGCGCGCGCCAGTCGCTTGGCCGGTCGAAATCGCCCGCCCAGAGGCCGACTTGACCGGCCCGTGCAGCAGCCTCAGCGTCGTGGTAGTCGCCGTAGGCGACAGCCCAGCCGTCCTCGACCAGCCGGCGGTTGAGTTCGACGCCACCGGCGCTGCAGGTGCCGAGCAGACGTTGGTATCGATCCCGCTCCCATCCGCGACATTCCACGCTTCGTCCGACGACGAGGGCGTGAAGGGCCTGACGCGACAGGCGCCCGCAGGCATAGTCCGCGCCGGCCTTTCGGCAAATCTGGTCGAACTCCGGCGCATCGATGCCGCGCAACCGGATCCGCTCCGTCCCGAGGGTCAGCGTATCGCCATCGTTGACCGTCGCGATGCCTTTCAGGTCAAGGTTTTCGCCCCGCTCGATGCGCGCAGCCAGCACGGCGAGCCCGAGCAGAACGGCCAGCGTCAGCCCGTATTCGGCATAGCGACGTGCGCTGCTCTTCCGGTTCGCCGGATACGGTTTCCGTCTCCGCCAGCTGCCCGCCCCAGGCCTCATCGGAAGGGTCTCTTAATCATTCGGAAGTAATTTCGTCCGGCATCAGCAGACTGGCATAAATCGGATTTCGATGGCGTTGCAACGCTCCAATCTGGCGGACAAGAACATTGTGGACCGCACCAAGGCGCATCGCAACAGCGATGTCGCGCGTGCCGTGCGCAAGACGCGCGATCAACTTTCGCAGAGATCCGGCAACCCGGTTTTCGATCGCGAACTGCTGAAGCACCACGCACGCGCCATGATCAACGGTGCGACGGCGATTCCACTGCTCGTCACGGTGATCGCCAGCGCCGGGATCGTGGCCGGAATGGGCGCCGATATCCTCATCTGGGCGCTGATCACGGTGACCTGCTACACCGGTCTTGCGCTGGTCGCACGTCGTACCGGGCGCAGCGAGGCGGCAAGGATAGACGCCGAGAAGACGCGGGCGCAGTTCCTTGCCGCGCATCTCGTCTCTGGTCTCGGCTGGGCCTATTTCGCCACGCTGACCTGCAGCGAATGCAATATCGACCAGTTTCCGATCATCAAGGCGGTCATCCTGCTGCTGGCGATCTCCGCGACCGCGATCATTTCCTATGCGCTGCGCGGCGCGCTCGTGGCCACCTTTCTGCTGCCCGTGGTGGCCTATGCCGCCATGTCGGTCGATATCGGCCAGCCGGCCGAGGTGCTGATGGTGGTGGTGCTGTTCGCCGCCCTGCCCTTCTTTGCCTATGTGTCCGGCCATCTGAACAGTTCCGCGCTCAATTTCCTGTCCTTTCGCACGGAGAAGGACTGGCTGATCGCCGAACTCGAGACGGCCAAGTCGATGTCCGACGAAGCGCGCCGCCGCGCCGAGGACGCCAATCTCGCCAAGTCGCGCTTTCTGGCCTCGATGAGCCATGAGTTGCGCACCCCGCTGAACGCCATCCTCGGGTTCTCCGAGGTGATGGGCAGCGAGGTCTTGGGCCCGATCGGCAATGCCACCTATCGCGACTACGCCAAGGACATCCATGGATCCGGCCAGCATCTCCTGAACCTGATCAACGAGATACTCGACCTCTCGCGCATCGAAGCGGGGCGCTACCAGCTCAACGAGGAGCCGATGACGCTGACCGAGACCGTCGAAAAGTGCTGCCACCTGATGGAGATGAAGGCGCGCAACAAGGATATCCGCATCGTTCAGCAGTTCGAGCGGGAACTGCCCCGGCTGTTCGCCGACGAACGGGCGATCCGCCAGATCGTGCTCAATCTGCTGTCGAACGCGATCAAGTTCACGCCGACGGGCGGCGAGGTTCGCGTCAAGGTCGGTTGGACGGCGGGCGGCGGCCAGTATATCGCCGTCAAGGACAACGGTCCCGGCATCCCGCCGGAAGAAATCCCGATCGTCCTCGCCGCCTTCGGCCAGGGTTCGATCGCAATCAAGAGCGCCGAGCAGGGAACCGGCCTCGGCCTGCCGATCGTCCAGGGCCTCGTCGTCATGCATGGCGGCGAATTCGAACTGCAGTCGCGCCTGCGCGAGGGCACCGAGGCGATCGCCGTCTTCCCGCGCGCCCGCGTCATGGAAAAGCTCCCGGCGATGCCGACCGCTGCTGTGCGCGCCGCCTAGGTCGCCACACGATCCTACTGCATGATCCGGGCATGTGCGGCGAACCCGGCATGGAGCGCCACCGCGTCGCGAAGGATACCAGTGGCGACCGCCGCGGCCGTCCCCTCTCCCGCCGAGACGCCATCGGGCAGAATCGGCGGCAGACCGAGGCGCGCCGACGCCCGCATTGCCGCCTGCCCCGAAGCCTCTGCCAGCAGGCAATGCGCCAGACCGCCGGGGTGGCCGGCGGCCAGGACAGCGCCGGCGGCGAGCGCCGTCATTCCATCCAGGATCACCGGAATTCTCTCGATGCGGGCCGCCAGAATGCAGCCGGCCATGGCCGCGAACTCGCGCCCTCCGACATGACGAAGCGTGTCGAACGGATCGCCAAGTTTGCCGCGATGCCGCGCGAGCGCCGTCTCGATCGTCACGACGCGGCGCGACGTCAGCTCGGCATCTGCCTCCGTCGGCAGCCAGTCGGCCGCCGCGCCGCCGAGCAGGGCGGTGAGCAGGGCCGCGGCAACCGTCTCGTCTCCGGTCGAGCGGATGCTGCCGACGAGTATCAGGTCGGTGCCGCCCGCGATCGCCTCCATTCCGAAGGCCATCGTCGCGGCGCAGGTGCGCTCGTCCATCGCCGCCTCGGCGCTGATGTTGCCCGTCGGAAGGTGCAAGGCGAGGTCGTAGACCTTGAGCCCCAGCTGATGCGCGGCGCCGAGATGGTTGATGGCGGCTTCGCCGGCCCCGCACGCCGCCACGGTTTCGGCGGTCGCCTGCACCGCTCGCTGCGAGATGCCGTTGGCGGTGACGCCATGCGTGCCTGCGAAGAGCGCCACCGACGGCCGGTTGACCGCGGGCGGGCGACCGCTCCAGCGCGACAGCCATTCGGCGCCCTCGGAAAGCGACGACCTGTCCTGCCCGGCGCGCGCGAAGACCTGTGCCACACGCTGTCCCGCTGCCTCGTCCGGTCCCTGTATGCCGGCCAGCAGACCGCGGAAATCGTCGAGGGGGTGTTCGGTCGCCATGGTTGTCCTGTCCGCAGGGGTTGGTGGTCGCGTGGTTAGCCGCTCACGCCTTGGCGCACAATGGCCGCCTGCATCTTGCGGGCTTGCATCGGCGCGAGGCTTGCCCCACATCAAGGGACCAAACAGGATATCCGCTTGGCCAGCATCGAATCCCCCTGCATCCTCGTCTGCTCGATCGACATGGCGACCGGCTACTGCTTCGGCTGCGGCCGGACGCGCGATGAGATCGGCGGCTGGATCGAGATGTCGTCCGACACTCGCCGCGCCATCATGGCCGAACTCCCCGCGCGGCTGGAAACCGTCGAGCGGCGCCCGCGCCGGGAGACGCGGCGCACGCGCATGGCGCGCGAGCGGGGCGTCCAGGAATGAGCCGCATCTACTGGATCGTCGCCATCGTCATGGCCGGCGGCCTCGTCCTGTTGCTGGCCAGCGGAGACTCTGGCCGCACGCTTGGCATCGACAGCGACGCCTTCGCCAGGACCCTCTATCTCGGCATCTTCGGCGGGGTTGTCGCAGCCGGCATACTCGGCTCCGGTGTGCGGCTGGGCGAGATCGGCAGGAATCTCGCGATCTTTCTCGCCCTCATCCTCATTCTGGTCGGGGGCTACCAATATCGCTACGAACTCCAGGACGTCGCCAGCCGGCTCACCGCCGGCCTCGTTCCCGGCAGCCCGATCTCGATGACCGCGTCGGACGGGCGCGTCTCGGTGCTGATCGAAAAACGCCCCAACGGCCATTTCGAGACCCGCGCGACGATCAATGGCCGACCCGTCGATGTGCTGGTCGACACCGGCGCGACCACCACGGTGCTGAGCGCGAGCGACGCCACCGCGGCGGGCTTCGACGTGTCGACGCTCGCCTTCAATGTCCCGATCTCGACCGCCAACGGCACGACCCGCGCGGCGCGCATCGTCGCCGACGAGATTGGTATCGGCCAGATCTTCCGCAACCGCCAGACCGTGCTCGTCGCCTCCCCCGGTCAACTCGGCCAGAGCCTGCTCGGCATGAGCTTCCTCTCGACGCTGTCCGGCTACGACGTGCGTGGCGACCGCATGGTGCTGATCGACTAGATCAGGCTGACGAAGAAGCGGGCCGAGACGAACAGGCAGAACAGGCCGAATCCGATCTCCAGGTGGCGCTTGCTCAGCCAATGGGCCAGTCGCACGCCGTACGGCGCCACGATGAGCGCGATCGGGATGACCAGCGCGACCATGATCCAGTTGATGTAGCCGGTGGAAAAGATCGGCAGCAGCGGGTTGCCCCAGCCGGCCCAGATATAGCCGATGGTGCCGGGAATGGCGATTAGTACGCCGACGCCCGACGATGTCGCCACCGCCTGGTGCATCGGCCGGCCATAGAGCGACATGAAGGTGTTGTTCATGATGCCGCCGCCGATGCCCATCAGTGTCGAGAAGAAGCCGATCATCATGCCGATGATGCCGCGCGTTGGGTTGCCCGGGATTTCCGCGCCCAGCCGCCAGTTTTCACGGTTGAAGATCATGCGCAGGCCGAACAGCAATGCGATGACGGCGAAGATAACGCGCAGCCCGCCGCTCGAGATGTAGGCGGCCAGCAGCGAGGCGAGCACCACGCCGAGCGGCACCGGGATGAGCAGGCTTTTCAGGAGCTCCATGTCGACCGCGCCGCGCGCCCGGTGCGCCATGAAGGAGCGGATCGAGGTCGGCACGATGATCGCCAGCGACGAACCGACCGAGACATGCATCCGCACGCTCTCGTCGACGTCGAGCAGTCCGAGCACCTGGTAGAAGACCGGCACCAGAACAGCGCCGCCGCCGATGCCGAACACGCCGGCAAGCAGCCCCGAGACGATGCCCGCCGCCGCGATCGCCAGGGCGAAAGCGACGATTTCTTCGACTGGCATTCCGTAGACCGACATTGCGCACGTCCCCGAGGTTTCGCGTCGCTACAGGGTGGCGATAGCGAAGTAAACGGCTCAGGCGGCCCGGCTGTGTGCGCCAGGCGAGACCGCGGCGAACGCGTCGAACAGAACCTCGGGCCCGGCGCCGGGTTTCGATGCTTCCGTGGAAAGGATCTGCCGCCAGCGCCGCGCGCCCGGCAAGCCGTGGAAGAGGCCCGTCATGTGGCGCGTGACATGCGAGACGCGTCCGCCATTGGCGATATGACGCGCGGCGTAGTCGGCCATCGTGGCGATCAAGGCGCCGTAGTCCATCTCGACCGCCGCCGCGCCATAGATGCGCTCGTCCGCCCCGATGAGCGTATCCGGCGTGTGGTAGGCGGCGCGGCCGAGCATGACTCCGTCGACATGGCCAAGATGCTCGACCGCTTCATCCAGCGTGGCAATTCCGCCATTGATGCCGATGAATCGATTCGGGTTCTTTTGCTTCAGCCGATAGACGCGATCGTAGTCGAGCGGCGGGATATCGCGGTTCTCCTTGGGGCTCAGGCCCTCCAGCCAAGCCTTGCGCGCATGCACCCAGAGCGCATCGGCGCCGGCCGTAAAAACGCCGTCGGCAACCGCATCCAGCGCTACTTCGATATCCTGTTCATCGACGCCGAGGCGGCATTTCACCGTCACCGGGATTGCCACCGCCGCCTTCATCGCCGCCACACAGGCGCTCACCAGATCCGGGGTTCGCATCAGGCAGGCGCCAAAGGTGCCTGACTGCACCCGGTCGGACGGGCAGCCGACATTGAGGTTGATTTCGCCATAACCGAACGCTTCGCCGACGCGCGCCGCCTCGGCGAGTTTGGCCGGGTCGGAGCCGCCGAGCTGTAGCGCCACCGGCTGCTCCGCCGCATCGAAACCGAGCAGCCGATTGCGCTCACCATGGATCACCGCATCGGCGACCACCATCTCGGTGTAGAGCAGCGCGCGGCGCGTCAGCTGGCGATGGAAGAACCGACAATGTCGGTCGGTCCAGTCCATCATAGGTGCGATGGCTAACTTGAAGTCTTTGTAATTGCTCATTTTTCCTAGTGAAATACGCGCATCGCGGGTTTCGACGCCAAACCGCTTTCGACCGTTGCTACCGAACGGCCTAATCCATTTCTCGAACTTCGGCAAACATAGGCAGATGCTCCGGTATCGCAATCACGATACCGCAACGTTCTCCTGGCGCTTTCAGTGGCTCGATCGAAGGCAAGATCCGAGCCGGATTGCCGCATGGACTTCTTAGACCGCGGCCTCCCAGCGCCAGTCGCGTATCTCCGGCACGTCCTCGCCGTTCGCGCGGATGTAGCTGAAATGCTCGGCGAGCCTGTCCCGCATGAGTTGGCCGAACCGCTCGCCGCGATCACCCATCCTCGGAATGCGGCGGATGGCGTCGGCCGCCAGGTGAAACCGGTCGATTTCGTTGAGCACCGCCATGTCGAACGGCGTGGTGGTCGTGCCTTCCTCCTTGTAGCCGTGGACATGGAGGTTCTGATGGTTGGTGCGCCGGTAGGTGAGCCGGTGGATCAGCGCCGGATAGCCGTGATAGGCGAAGATCACCGGCTGCCCCGCCGTGAACATCGCGTCGAAATCGTCGTCGCCGAGGCCGTGCGGATGCTGGCTCGGATGCTGCAGCGCCATCAGGTCGACGACATTGACGACGCGGATCTTCACCTCCGGGAGATGGCGGCGGATGAGATCGACCGCGGCGATGGTCTCGAGCGTCGGCACGTCGCCGGCGCACGCCATCACCACATCGGGCTCCTCACCGCCGTCATTGCCCGCCCATGCCCAGACGCCAGCGCCGATGCGGCAATGCTCCGACGCCGCATCGATATCGAGCCACTGCAGTTCCGGCGCCTTCCCGGCCACGATGACGTTGATGTAGTCGCGGCTGCGCAGGCAATGATCGGTGACCGAGAGCAGCGTGTTGGCGTCCGGCGGCAGGTAGACCCGGATCGTTTCGGCTTTCTTGTTCACGACGTGGTCGATGAAGCCCGGATCCTGATGGCTGAAGCCATTGTGATCCTGCTGCCAGACGTGCGAGGTGAGCAGGTAGGTGAGCGACGCGATCGGCCGCCGCCACGGGACTTGACGCGAAACCTTCAGCCATTTGGCGTGCTGGTTGAACAT
>JAUYMV010000745.1 GCA_030698645.1 Mesorhizobium sp. | reverse complement strand
CAAGGGGCTGGAGGCGGAGACGGGACTGGCTACCGGCTGGAAGATGACCGGCTGCCTGCGCCTCGCCACCAACCAGGATCGCTGGACGGAGTTTCGTCGAACCGCCACCACGGCAAAGAGCTTCGGCATGGACATGCACCTGCTGACGCCGGCCGAGGTCAAGGCGATGTGGCCGCTGATGAATGTCGATGATCTGGTCGGCGCGAGCTGGCTGCCGACCGACGGACAGGCGAGCCCCTCCGACATCGCGCAATCGCTCGCCAAGGGTGCCCGCATGCATGGCGCGAAGCTGTTCGAGAACGTTCGCGTCACCGGTTTCGAGATGCGCGGCGACAGCATCGTCGCGGTGAAGACGAACGCGGGCGACATCGCATGCGAGAAGGTGGTCAACTGCGCCGGCCAGTGGGCGCGCCAGCTGGGCGCCATGGCCGGCATCGACGTGCCGCTGCAGCCGGTCAAGCATCAATATATCGTCACCGAGAAGATCGACGGCCTGGCGACCGATGCGCCTACCATCCGCGACCCCGACCGCCGCACCTATTTCAAGGAGGAGGTCGGCGGCCTGGTGATGGGCGGCTACGAGCCAGATCCGCAGGCCTGGGTGACCGGGCTGCCGGGTGGCGACGTGCCGAACGACTGGGAGTTCCGCCTGTTCGACGACGACTTCGATCATTTCGAGCAGCACATGAGCCAGGCAATCGCGCGCGTTCCCGCTCTCGAGACGGCAGGCGTCAAGCAGATGATCAACGGGCCGGAGAGCTTTACGCCCGACGGCAATTTCATCCTCGGCAGCGCCCCCGAATGCGCCAACATGTTCGTGGGCGCCGGCTTCAACGCCTTCGGCATCGCGTCGGGCGGCGGCGCCGGCTGGGTCCTGGCGAAATGGGTGGTCGATGGCGAGGCGCCGCTCGATCTCTGGGTCGTCGACATCCGCCGCTTCTCGGGCCTTCACCGGGACCGCAAGTGGGTCTGCGACCGCACCCTCGAAGCCTACGGCAAGCACTACGCGATCGGGTTCCCGCACGAGGAATACGAGAGCGGCCGGCCGCGCATCGTCTCGCCGCTCTACGAGCGCCTGAAGACGCACCGTGCCGTATTCGGTTCGAAGCTCGGCTGGGAACGACCCAACTGGTTCGCGCCAGAAGGCGTCGAGCCGAAGGACGTCTATTCGATGGGCCGGCAGAACTGGTTCGCAGCCGTCGGCGACGAGCACGCGCATGTGCGCAAGCATGTCGGCATCTTCGACCAGTCGTCCTTCGCCAAATACGAACTGACCGGACGCGACGCGCAAAGGGCGCTCGACTGGATCTGCGCCAATGACGTGTCGAAGCCGGTCGGCCGCCTGACCTACACCCAGCTTCTCAACACGCGGGGCGGCATCGAGGCGGACCTGACCGTCGCCAGGCTGGCCGAGGACCGATTCTACATCGTCACCGGCACCGGCTTCCGCACGCACGACTTCGCCTGGATCCGCGACCACATTCCGGCCGGTCTCGACGCCGGTCTCTCCGACGTCACTGAGGCGTTCGGCACGCTGTCGCTGATGGGGCCGGCCGCGCGGGACGTGCTGCGGGCCGTCACGGACGCCGATGTTTCCAGTGCCGGCTTCCCCTTCGGCCATGTCCGCGAGATCGCGATCGCCGGTCATACGGTTCGGGCGTTGCGCGTCACCTATGTCGGCGAGCTTGGCTGGGAACTGCACGTGCCGATCGCCGCCACCGGCGAGGTATTCGACGCGCTCATGGCCGCCGGAAAGCCGCACGCCATCCGCCCGGTCGGCTATCGCGCGCTGGAGTCGCTCCGGTTGGAAAAGGCCTACCGCGCCTGGGGGTCGGACATCACGCCGAACGACACGCCCTTCGAGGCGGGACTCGGCTGGGCGGTCAAGCTGCGAACCAGTACCGATTTCGTCGGACGTCGCGCGCTCGAGGCGCTTGCCGGCGCGCCGCTGACGAAGCGGCTGGTCGGCTTCACGGTCCACGACCCGGGAATCGTGCTGCTCGGCCGCGAGACGATTCTGCGCGACGGCGTACCGGTCGGCTACCTGACCAGCGGCGGCTACGGCTACACGGCGGGCGTCAATATCGGACTCGGCTATGTCCGCAATGCCGACGGCGTCGATGACGCGTTCCTGGCGTCCGGGCGTTACGAACTGGTCGTCGCGATGGACCGCACCGCGGCCGCCCTCGAACTGTCGCCGCTCCACGACCCGGCTTCTCTGCGCGTGAAAGCCTGATCGGGATTGCCGGCCGTATGTCCGCGCCGCTTTCATGGGAAGCGACCCTGGCCGATGCGCGCGAGGTCCGGCTCCCCCAAACAGTATCCGCGCCTATACTTCGGAAATGCCAAAAAATGCAAAAAAATATAGTGGAATCTGATATTTAGAAGTTATTCGGCTTCATACAAAAGAAATACTTAAGGCTAACAACAATGTTATTGAACAAACATAAGGGATGACGTAGGGTCAACCAACAGAATAAACGCGCGACGTCATGGGGGGTTCATGAGCGATCCGTATGTTGGCGAAATACGCATTTTTGCGGGCAATTTCGCACCGCTCGGATGGTCTTTATGCCAGGGGCAGTTGGTCCCTATTTCTGAATACGAGACGCTGTTTGCTCTGATCGGCACGACGTACGGCGGGGACGGGCAGGAAACCTTCGGCTTGCCGGATCTTCAGAGCCGTGTGCCTTTGCACCAGGGCACTCTCGGCGGCAATACTTACGTGCTTGGCGAAATGGCCGGTAACGAAATCGTCACGCTCACCACCGCCCAGATGGCGCAGCACAGCCATCAGGTCTTTTCGACCGGCGCCGCCGGCACCACGGCGACCCCGGGGCCGGGGACCATCATGGCCGACGAAGGCCCGCCCGGTGTGGCTGGCGTATTCGCCTATACCCCATTCAGCGGCACGAACCAGGTTTCGCTCCGGCCGACCGCGGTCGGTTTCGTCGGCGGAGATCAGCCGCACGACAACCTGCAGCCCTACCTCGCGATCAACTACATCATCTCGATGTACGGCGTCTTCCCCTCGCAGAACTGAGGGAAACCCGCATATCCGCGTACTCCGCCTGAGAATTGCCGGGAGCCAGTCATGTCATCGCCTTTCGTTGCCGAAATCCGCATCTTTCCCTACACCTTCGCGCCGAAGGGATGGGCGTTCTGCAACGGGCAGCTTCTGCCGATTTCGCAGAACACGGCGCTGTTTTCGCTGATCGGGACCTATTACGGTGGTGACGGCAAATCCACCTTCGCGCTGCCCAATCTCTCGGGCGCCGTCGCCCTCGGCGCCGGGCAGGGCAACGGCCTGTCCGACTACGCCCTGGGGCAGGAAGGCGGAGCGCCTACCGTCACCCTGCTGACGCAGGAAATGCCATTCCACACACACAGCCTCAACACGACCACGACGATCGGCACGACGCCGGTATCGGGGACAAACCAGCTCGCCAAGGGGCAATCCGGCAACGTCGTGGTCGGCATGGGACAGGCGCGGGTCTACAGCACCGGCGCCTCGACCACCACGCTCAACCCGCAGACGGCTGTCCAACTGGTCGGCCAGAATTTCCCGCACAACAACATGATGCCCTATCTCGCGCTGAACTACTGCATCGCCATGCAGGGCGTGTTCCCGCCGCGGCCGTGACAGACGGGCATCCAACGCATATTCGCATCCAGGAGGCGTGACGCACCATGGGAACTCCGTATCTCGGCGAAATCAAGATCATTTCCTGGAACTTCGCGCCGAAGAACTGGGCGTTCTGCAACGGGCAACTGATGGCGATCAACCAGAACCAGGCCCTGTTCTCCCTGCTCGGGACGACCTATGGCGGCAATGGTCAGACGACCTTCGGGCTGCCTGACCTGCGCGGGCGGGTGGCGCTGCACTCCTCCGGCAGCAACATATCGCTCGGGCAGCTCGCGGGCGAGGCGACCCACACCTTGACGACGAGCGAGCTCCCGGCGCATCCGCACACGATCAGCGTCGACGCCACGACGGCGGCGACGAGCAATACCAACACCGCCACGTCGAACAGCGTTCTGGGCCAGACGGTCGGCACGCCGGCGTCCGGCGCGTCGTTTCCGGTGATGTTGTACGACACCGCCCAGCCGGGGACCACACTGGCTCCCGCTACGTTTGGACCTGCCGGCGGCAACCAGCCACACCAGAACATGCAGCCGTTCCAGGTCCTGAATTTCGTCATCGCTCTGTCGGGGGTCTTCCCATCGCAGAACTGATGCGCGATTCAGTTGAAGACCGCCTGGTAGTTCTGGCGGTCGCGCGGAACCGTGTGGACGGGGATCAGGTAGAGCGCGAAAGTCCCTGCCCCGTCGCTTTCCATCTCGTGGAAGCCCTCGGCGAGAACCTCGGCCGGGGGACCCCGGAAGATCAGAGTGAACGGCTGCCGAAAGCCATCCTGCGATCGGGAGCCGGGGATAGCCATCACGTCGACGCTTTCGAGGACAAGCGGGTGCTGCCAGCCTGGCGTTCGGAAGGATTTGCCGATGTGCGGCGTGAAATGATCGGCAGTCAAGGCATCGGTCATGGCAGGGCGCCCGCGGCGGGATCCATCGTGTCCGCGAGATTAGGGCCGGCGCTCGACAGGCGCAACCTGACAGGCCCGGCCTGCGACGGAATGCGGACGACGCAGGCGGTGGTCTTCGCGTCTGCGCGGCGGCAAGCGGCATGAGGCAGGCGTCGATCCAGACGCCGGCCGGTCCGGTGCAACTGCGCACCGAACGCGATGCCGACCGGGACTTCCGCTACCGCCTGTTCTACGATTCGCGGCCGCCGGAATGGGACCATGTCAGGTCCGATCCCGTATTCTTCGAACGCCTCATGCAGCATCAGTTCGCGGCGCAGACGACCGGCTACCGCAATCAATGCCCGAACGCGGATTTCGACATCATCGAACTGGGCGGCCAGCCGATCGGCCGCCTCGTCGTCGAACGCCTGCCCGACCTGATGCACGTCGTCGACATCGCCATCGTGCCCAGTCGCCGCAACCGCGGAATCGGCGGCGCCATCCTGCGGCATCTGCTCGCGGAGGCGGGCGCGACGAGGTGTCCTGTCCGTCTCTACGTGTCATCGGACAACGACCCGTCGCTCCGGCTCTATCTCAGGCTTGGCTTCGTGCCCGTCGACGGAGTGCCCGGCTATGTCGCGCTCGAGTGGACCATTGGCCCGCCCGCATGACCGGGTGAAGCGCCCGCCTTGGCCGGTCAGCCCTTCACATATTTGCGCCAGTTGTGATCTTCCCGGAAACCGAGGATGTCGCGGATCTTGCGGTTCGAAAACAGCGCCTCGTATTCGCCGAGCGGGCGCGTGACGGGTACGCCCGGGAAGAAACGATCGATCAGCTCCCGCGCCGGAAGATTGGCCGAGTTGTCGTCATTGCCGGCATTGAAGACCTGATAGCCGAGGCCGTCCGTGGCGAGGCAGCGGTCGACGATCTGTCCGAGGTCACGCGCATCGATATAGCAGAAGGCGTTGCGGCGACGCTGCTCGGGATTGGCGAAGAAGTCCGGAAATTTTTCATACTCGTGCGGCTCGATCACGTTACCGATGCGCAGCGCATAGATGTCGAGCCCCGAACGGCGCTGGAAGGCGCGGGCGGTCTGCTCGTTGACGACCTTGGAGAGGCCGTAGCTGTCCATCGGATCGACGTCGTAGTCCTCCTCCAGCGGCAGGCATTTCGGATCCGCCCTACCGTCGGCGAAACAGATGCCGTACGTCGTTTCCGAAGAGGCGACGACGATCTTGGTTACGCCGAGCTTCACCGCGGCTTCGATGACGTTGTAGGTGCCGATCGTGTTGACGCGGAACGTCTCGTTGTCGGGGCGGATCAGGATGCGCGGCACGGCTGCGAAATGCACGACGGCGTCGAACCTGGGCACACCGGTGCCCGGCTCCAGCTCGTCGAAATTGGCGTAGCTCGTCATGACGTTGAACATCTCGCCCGACTGCGTGATGTCGGCCGTCAGATTGTCCACGCCCGGATGGTTGAGCGGCGTCAGATCGACATTCACCACGCGGTGGCCGCGGTCGAGGAGATAGGGCACGACGTGACGCCCGGCCTTGCCGGAGCCGCCGGTGAACAGAATCCGCTTGCGTTTCGTCATCGTCGCCTCCTCCGCGATTGCCCTTGTCTAGCTGCCAGATAGGCCGTGCAGACAAAAGGGGCAAGCCGGGGGCGGTGCTGGCCTAGGACAGGTCGCCCGTTCGATGACCGCGCCGGATGCTACTGTGCCGGCAGCGCGTTCCTGGCCGCTGCGCTTTCGCCCGCTGAGACGAACACGGCGCTCGCCTCGCTGACGATCGAGACATGCGCCTTGGCCGCGGCGGCGGCGGCCGCGCCGTCTCCCCGCATGATCGCGGCGACGATCTGCGCGTGCTCGCTCCACGACTTGGCAACCCGGTCGGGCAGCCGGAACTGGGCGCGGCGGAACGGCGCGAGCCGGCTGCGCGTCGCCATGGTGATCTCGGTAATGTGCGGACTGTGCGCGCCCTGGTACAGGCGCGTATGAAAGTCGGTGTTGAACGCCTCGTATTCGTCCTGCGCCCCGAGCCGCACCATGCGCGCCGATTCCCTGTGGTGGGTCTCCAGCGCGCGGCGTTCCGCCGCCGTCATGCGCTCGGCCGAAAGCCGCGCGCAGATCGCCTCCAGTTCGGCCATGGATTCGAACATCGAGGCGAGATGTTCAGGCGAAACGACCGTGACGATCGCGCCGCGATTGGGCCGCTGGTCGACGAGGCCCATGGCGCCAAGCTGCCGCAGCGCCTCGCGCACCGGCGTGCGCGAGACCTCGAAACGTTCGGCGAGCGAAACCTCGTCGAGCTTGTCGCCCGGCCGCGCGATGCCCGTGACGATGCGGTCGGCGATGGCGCGCACCATCTGATCGACCGTCGTTCCAGCGCGTATCAGCTTCTGTCGTCGCGCCACCTCAGCTCCGAATCGGTCGTTCATGATCTCGGCGCGACACCGCGCCGGGCGTGACCGGCGACTTCGCGTCGCCTGGCGCAGGTATGCCTAGGAAATGGGCCGCATGTCAACCTGATGATTTTCTCATCGCAAAGTGCATACACTTGCACAGGCATTGTGCAGTACACGCGTCTTCCGTGCGCTCAACCCATTGAAATTATGACCTTGGCAATTTGGCATGCCGATTGCATGCACTTTCTTAACAGACGCTGAATTCCTCTCGTTCGTCCAGCCAGGAGCGCATTATGACCAACCGATTCATGATTTCTCGCCGCCAGTTGCTGAAGACCTCCGCCGCGGGCGCGGCGCTCGGCATAGCCTCGTCCGCCCTGCCATTCCGATCCGCTTTCGCCGCCGGGGTGACCGTCGGCTTCATCTATGTCGGTCCCAAGGACGACTACGGCTACAACCAGGCGCACGCCGAAGGCGCCGCCATGCTGAAGGGCATGGACGGCGTCACCGTCGTCGAGGAGGAGAATGTGCCGGAGACGGTCGATGTCCAGAAGACCATGGAATCGATGATCAGCCTGGATGGCGCCAGCCTCGTCTTCCCGACCTCGTTCGGCTACTTCGACCCGCATATGCTGGCCATGGCCGCCAAGTTCCCCGAGGTGCAGTTCCGCCATTGCGGCGGCATGTGGACCGAGGGCAAGCACCCGACGAATACCGGCTCCTATTTCGGCTATATCGGCCAGGGGCAATATCTGAACGGCATCGCGGCGGGCCACGCCACCAAGACCAAGAAGATCGGCTTCGTCGCGGCCAAGCCGATCCCGCAAGTCCTGCTCAACATCAACTCCTTCCTGCTCGGCGCCCGCTCGGTCGATCCGTCGATCACCTGCCAGGTCATCTTCACGGGCGAGTGGTCGCTGGCGGTCAAGGAGGCGGAAGCGACCAACGCGCTGATCGATCAGGGCGTCGATGTGGTCACCTGCCATGTCGACAGCCCCAAGGTGGTGGTCGAGACGGCAGCCGGCCGCGGCGCCTTCATCTGCGGCTACCATGCCAACCAGAGCCCGCTGGCACCCGAGAAGTATCTCACGGGCGCCGAATGGAACTGGGCCAACGTCTACAAGATGTACGTCGAGAAACTGGTCGCAGGCGAAGCCCTGCCGAACTTCACGCGCGGCGGCCTCGCAGACGGCTTCGTCAAGATGAGCCCGCTCGGCCCCGCCGTTCCGGACGCCGGCAGGGCGCAGTTCGAGGCGACGCTCGCCGAAATCATGAAGGGCGGCTTCTCGGTGATCAAGGGACCGCTCAAGAACAACAAGGGCGACGTCGTGGCGGCCGACGGCCAGGCCTTCGCGGAGACCGCCATCGAACTGGAGAGCATGGACTACCTGGTCGAAGGCGTCGTCGGCTCGACGTCGTAGAGGGGGAACGCTCCCGATGTCGACCCCCACTCCGGTTTGCTGCGCAAACCACCTCTCCCCCGTTCGACGGGGGAGTGGAAAGACCGGTCGCCTCGTTGGCGCCCTTCCTCACCCCCGTCGAACGGGGGGTCCAAAGGACGGGCGAGACGCGTGGCTCGCCCCGGCCCGGTGCCGAGCAAAGCGAGGCGGAGCGGGGGTCGACCTGTCTACCACAACCGTCCGGAGAATCTCGCCATGACCGACATCGCCGCATCGCCTGTCCTGCGCTCGCCCGCCGCCTCGGCGGCGCTCGAATGGATCGCGCGGCGGGCGGAGGGTTTCGTCATCCCGGTCGGCGCGCTGATCGTCGGCATGGCGCTGTTCAGCATGTTCATCGCGCTGCTCGGCAAATCGCCGCTGCAGCTCTACGATCTGATGTGGCGCGGCGGTTTCGGGTCGTGGTTCTCGATCCAGAACACGCTGTCGCGCGCCGCGCCGCTGCTTCTCGCGGCGCTCTGCGTCGCCCTGCCGGCCAGGCTCGGCCTTGTGGTCATCGGCGGCGAGGGCGCGATCGTGCTGGGCGGCGTTGCCGCGGCCGCGATGGCTGTCGCCATCTCAGGGGCGCCATCCGCCGTCGGCATCGTCCTGATGGCGCTCGCCGGCATGCTGGCAGGCGGCATCTGGATCGGCGCCGTCGGCGCGCTGCGCCACTACCGCGCGGTCAACGAGACCATATCCAGCCTTCTGATGGCCTATATCGCCATCGCCTTGATGAACCACCTTGTCGAAGGGCCGCTGCGTGACCCCGCCTCGCTCAACAAGCCATCGACTCCGCTGATCGACCCGGCCTTCGTCGTCGGGCCTATCCCCGGCATGGACGTGCATTGGGGCCTCGTCGTCGGCATCGTCGCCTGCGTTATGTCGTGGGTGCTGATTGAGAAGACGCGCTGGGGCTTCGCCGCGCGAATCGCCGGCGGCAATGTGCGCGCCGCGCAGGTGCAGGGCCTGGCGGTCGGTCCGCTGATCGTTGGCTTCTGCGCACTGGCCGGCGCCTTTGCCGGGCTCGCCGGCATGCTCGAAGTCGCCGCCGTCCAGGGCAATGCCAACGGCTCTCTTGCCGCTGGCTATGGTTATAGCGGCATCCTCGTCGCCTTCCTGGCCCGCCACAATCCGCTCGCCATCATCCCGGTCGCCATCCTGCTCGGCGGCATCGAGGCCTCGGGCGGCCTGCTGCAGCGGCGCATGGATTTGCCGGACGCCACCGTTCAGGTGCTGCAGGGCATGATCTTCATCGTCATCCTGTTCTCGGAAACGCTCTACGGCCGCTTCAGGATGTTCAACCCAGATCTGTGGAAGAGGGACGTCTGATGGAGACGACCGACATCGGCCTGTGGGGCGTGCCGCTCGCCATCCTCGGCGGCGCCATCCGCGTTTCGACGCCGTTCATCTTCGTCTCGCTCGGCGAGGCGATCACCGAGCGTTCGGGGCGCATCAATCTCGGCCTCGAAGGCATCCTCGTCTTCGGCGCGATGTCTGCCTACGCCGTCGCCGTGATGACTGGCTCGCCCTGGCTGGGCGTTGTCGCGGCGGCGGGCGCTGGCGCCTGCTTCGGCCTCTTCCACGGCTGGATCTGCAAGTTTCCCAAGGTCAACGACATTGCGATCGGCATCGCGCTCATGCTGTTCGGCTCCGGCCTCGCCTTCTTCTTCGGCAAACCCTTCATCCAGCCTTCCGCGCCCGACCTGCCGGCCATTCCGCTTGGCTGGTGGTCCAGCGTGCCGCAGGTGCAGGCGGCACTCAACGTCAACGTCCTGTTCCTGATCGGGGCGGCGCTCGCCGTCTTCCTGTGGTGGGCCTTCCGCAACACACGGGCCGGCCTCATCGTCCGCGTCGTCGGCGACTCCTCGGACGCCGCCCGCGCCATGGGGCTCAATCCCAACACGGTGCGCCTTCTCGCCACCGGCGTCGGCGGCGCGCTGGCCGCCATCGGCGGCGCCTATCTGTCGCTCTATTATCCCGGCAGCTGGAGCGAAGGCGTCTCTTCAGGCCAGGGCCTGATGGCCGTGGCGCTTGTCATCTTCGCGCGCTGGAATCCGATCGGCTGCTTCGCCGCGGCGCTCCTCTTCGGCGGCGCCGGCGCGCTTGGCCCGGCCCTTCAGTCGGTTGGCGTCACGCAGGGCTATTATCTCTTCTACGCCGCCCCCTACATCCTGACCCTTATCATCATGATCGCCACCTCGTCGCCCGGCCGTTCGCTCGCCGGCGCGCCCGGCGAACTGTCGATCACCAAGTGAACCGGAGCAAAGTCCGATGAACGCCCGACCCGACATCGCACAGACCTATATCGACGCCGACCCCTATCCGTGGCCGTGGAACGGCGATCTGAGGCCCGACAACACGGCGCTGATCATCATCGACATGCAGACGGATTTCTGCGGGCCGGGCGGCTATGTCGACCATATGGGCTACGATTTGTCGCTCGTGCGCGCGCCGATCGAGCCGATCACGGCGGTGCTCGGCGCAATGCGCGCCAAGGGCTACTCCATCATCCACACGCGCGAGGGTCACCGGCCCGACCTCGCCGACCTGCCGCCCAACAAACGCTGGCGCTCGCAGCGCATCGGCGCCGGCATCGGGGACTCCGGTCCCTGCGGCCGCATCCTCATCCGCGGCGAGCCGGGCTGGGACATCATCCCCGACCTCTATCCGATCGAGGGCGAACCGATCATCGACAAGCCTGGCAAGGGCTCGTTCTGCGCCACCGATCTCGAGCTGATCCTGGGCCAGCGCGGCATCCGCAACATCGTGCTGACCGGCATCACCACCGATGTCTGCGTCCACACCACCATGCGCGAGGCCAACGACCGCGGCTTCGAATGCGTCATGCTGGAGGATTGCTGCGGCGCGACCGACTACGGCAACCATCTGGCCGCGATCAAGATGATCAAGATGCAGGGCGGCGTCTTCGGCGCGGTGTCGAATTCGAAGGCCTTCGTGGAGCAATTGCCATGATCATCCCGCCACCCGCGCCGCCGAGCGACAAGGCCGTCGGCGTCGAAGCCACCGGCATGACGATGCGCTTCGGCGGTTTCACCGCGCTCGACCATGTCTCGGTCAAGGTGCCGGCGGGCTCGTTCCATGCGCTGCTCGGCGAGAACGGGGCCGGCAAGTCGACCCTCGTCAAATGCATGATGGGATTCTATCACCCGACCGAGGGGCAGATCATGGTCGATGGCCGCGAGGTCGCGATCGACAGCCCGAAGGACGCCTCGTCGCTTGGTCTCGGCATGGTCTACCAGCACTTCACGCTGGTCGCTTCGCTGACCGGCGCGGAGAACCTCGTCATCTCGCGTCAGGACGTGCCGCCCATCATCGACTGGGCGAAGGAGCGCAAGGGGCTCGCCGCCTTCATGGAGCGCATGCCGTTCAAGCTGCCACTTGACGTGCCGGTTGGCGAACTGGCGGCGGGTGAGAAGCAGAAACTGGAGATCGTCAAGCAGCTCTATCTCGGCCGGCATTTCCTCGTCCTCGACGAGCCGACCTCGGTGCTGACGCCGGGCGAGGCACAAGAGGTGCTGGGGCTGGTGCGCGGCATGACCCGGGCGGGCGACCTGACCGTCCTGATGATCTCCCACAAGTTCCATGAAGTGACGGCCTTCGCCGACGACATCACCGTGCTGCGCAAGGGCAAATTCGCCGGCAGCGGCAAGGTCGCAGAACTCGACCATAAGGCGATGGCCGCGATGATGATCGGCGACCAGCCGATCGCGGCACTCGACAGCCGCACCGGCGTGCCGGCGGACGCCAGGCCGATCCTCACTGTCAGGGCGCTGAGGGCGCCCGACCGCTCCGGACTGAAGAAGATCAGCGTCGACGGGCTCGACGTCAAATCGGGCGAGATCGTCGGCATCGCCGGGATTTCAGGCAACGGCCAGAAGGAGTTCCTCGAAGTGCTGGCGGGGCAGCGCGCGCGCGACGCGGGCGAGGTTATGGTGAAGGGCGCGCCTTATGGCGCGAGCCGCGCCGAGGCCCGTACGCTGAACGTCCGCTTCATCCCGGAAGAACCGCTGCGCAATGCCTGCGCGCCGAAGATGACGGTCGCGGAGAACATGGCCTTCCGCACCTTCGATCTCTCCGCCACCGGCAAGCCGGTGAGCTGGGTCAATATGGGCGCGATCCGCGCCTATGCCGCGCGTCTGGTCGAGCAGTTCAAGGTCAAGACCGCCTCGCTCTCCTCGCCGATCGCGGCGCTCTCCGGCGGCAACGTCCAGCGCGCGGTGCTCGCGCGCGAGCTGACCGGCGACGTCGACCTTCTGATCGTGTCGAACCCCTGCTTCGGGCTCGACTTCTCGGCCGTCGCCGAAATCCGCGCGCGCATCATGAAGGCGCGCAATGCCGGCGCCGCCGTGCTGCTGATGTCGGAGGATCTCGACGAACTGCTCGAACTCTCCGACCGTATCCTGGTGATGTCCGACGGCGCCCTGGTCTACGAAACGCCGATCGCGACCGCGAGCGTCCAGACCATCGGCGAGCACATGGCGGGACATCACTGATGGCGGAGATCGCTGCCCAGCCGTTCAACTTCACCTTCAGGCCGGAAACCACCGCGCTGATCGTCATCGACATGCAGCGCGATTTCGCCGAGCAAGGCGGTTTCGGCGCGAGCCTCGGCAACGACGTGTCGCGCGTCACCAAAATCGTGCCGACGGTGAAGCGGCTGATCGAGGGCTTTCGCGCCGCCGGCCTGCCGGTGATCCACACGATGGAGTGCCACCGGCCGGACCTGTCCGACCTGCCGCCCGCCAAGCGCAATCGCGGCAACCCGACGATCCGCATCGGCGATGCCGGTCCGATGGGCCGTGTCCTGATCGCCGGCGAGTCGGGCACCGCGATCCTCGACGCGCTCGCGCCCGTCGACGGCGAGCTGGTCATCGAGAAACCGGGCAAGGGCGCCTTCTACGCGACCTCGCTCGGTGAGGATTTGAAGCGGATGGGCATCGCGCAACTGGTCTTCGCCGGCGTGACCACCGAGGTCTGCGTCCAGACGACGATGCGCGAGGCCAACGACCGCGGCTATGAATGCCTGCTCGCCGAAGATGCGACCGAGAGCTATTTCGCCGCGTTCAAACAGGCGGCGATCGAGATGATCCGCGCGCAGGGCGCGATAGTCGGCTGGACGGCGACGACCGACCAGGTGCTCGAAGGAATCGCGCATGCCTAATCTGAGTTTCGCCGGTCTTGCCTCGGGCGGCTGGCGCGATCTGACGTTCGAGCATTTTCGCGAGGGCATCACGGTCCACTGGCTCCTGAAAGGCGGACCGGTCGAACCGTCGGTCGCGGTCCTGCACTACCGACCCGGCGCCCGCGTGCCGCACCACCGGCACATGGGGCTGGAGACGATCGTCGTGCTGGAGGGGACACAGAGCGACGAGAATGGCGACTATCCGGAGGGCAGCGTCGTCCTCAATCCGGTCGGCACCGAACATTCCATCTGGACGAAGGATGGTTGCGTCGTGCTGATTCAGTGGGACCTGCCTGTGCTCATCCTGGGAGGAGAAAAATGAGCGATTTGCAGTTCGATCTGGCGAGCCTGCGCGCTGCCTATGCCGCCGGGATGAGCGCCCGAGAGGCAATCGAAGAGGTTTTCTCGCGCCTGGCCGCAGCCGACGATCCGGGCATCTTCATCCATCTCGCCGATCGCGCGGCGCTTGAAGTCGAAGTCGAAGCGCTCGGCGGCTTCGACCGAGGCAGACCGCTCTGGGGCATCCCCTTCGCGGTCAAGGACAACATCGACGTCGCCGGCATGCCGACGACGGCCGCCTGTCCCGAGTTCGCCTACTTGCCGGACAGGGACGCGACGGTGGTCGCCCTGTTGCGGGCCGCCGGGGCCATCGTCATCGGCAAGACCAATCTCGATCAGTTCGCCACCGGCCTTGTCGGCGTGCGCTCGCCCTATCCGATCCCGCGCAACGCAATCGATCCGAAACTCGTGCCCGGCGGTTCGTCGTCCGGCTCGGCGGTGGCGACGGCGCGCGGCATCGTCGCCTTCGCGCTCGGCACCGACACCGCCGGCTCGGGCCGCATCCCCGCCGGGCTGAACAACATCGTCGGCCTCAAGCCATCGGTCGGCGCATTGTCGGCGTCGGGCGTCGTACCTGCCTGCCGCACGCTCGACTGCGTCTCGATCTTCGCACTCACCGTCGACGACGCCTGGCAGGTCTTCCAGATTGCCGCTGAAGGCGACGAAGCGGACCCCTACTCGCGCCGTTTCCCGCCGATGGAGGCGACCCGACCGCCCGTGCTGCGCGTCGGCGTGCCGGCGAAGGCCGACCGGAAGTTCTTCGGCGACGCCGTCATGGAAGAGGCGTTCGAAACGGCGTTGGCCGGACTGGCGTCGCTCGGTTGCGTGATCGTGGATCTGCCGTTTGCGGATT
>JAUYMV010000741.1 GCA_030698645.1 Mesorhizobium sp. | reverse complement strand
ACGTGCCGGCGACAATTTTAAGCGAGTTGGATTCAGTCACGAGAAGAACGGGAACTTGCTCTTTGACTTCGTCAATCTCGTTGTGGAGTTTATGCCTTCGGCCTTCGTGATCGAAAATGTGCCAGGCCTTCGCGATCTCGACGGCGGCCAGCAGTTGGCCGTTGCTGTAGCCCAGTTGCAGACTGCCGGCTACGCCGTAGCGGATCCTTGCCTTCTTGACGCAGCTGACCACGGCGTCCCGCAGCACCGCCAGCGCATGTTCGTCGTCGGATCCCGCAACGGCGGAACATTCGTACCGCCATTGAAACAGGCGCACTTTGGTTCTTCGAGTGTACTCGACGATCTTCCAGGCGACTCAGAACTAAACCACGAGACCAGACGGCACAGGTCTGGCTCTGTCGCTCGCTACATGATGCTCGACTATGGTCAGCGTGATCAGCTTGGGCGCGTAGACCGCTTAACGCCAAATAAGCCATCCAAGACCGTGATTGCGGGTGGCACCAACGGCGGCGGGCGCTCGCACCTCCATCCTGAAATCCCTCGCACTTTGAGCGTGAGGGAGTGCGCTCGCCTTCAGACATTTCCGGACAACTACAATTTCATCGGCCCCACCGCGCGGCAGTTCACGCAGGTAGGAAATGCCGTGCCACCGGTCCTTGCCGCCGTAGTCGCCACTCAGTTGGTGAAAGCATTTTTTTAAACCAAACCTCTAGCTGAGCTATACAATCCACCAGACGTCGTGGCGAGAAAAGTAGACGCGACAAGCGAGGCATCTCATTCGAGTTCCCTCGGAGCCGGGATCCCCGAGCCCGTTATCTTCACCATAACGGCTGCCTGGGACGGCGAGGCGCCGGTCTGGAGCGGGCATTGCGACGAGATTCCGGCAGCGGCCGACGCGCCGACGCTTGACGACCTCCTCAAGAAGATTTCCGCGATGGCGCTCGATCTGCTGCCGGATGTCGATCCGGCTGCGAGCCCCTCTCCGTCTCGCGCTTCGCGCGAGCAACGGGGCGAGCCACGTGTCTCGCCAGTCCTTCGGACCCCCCGCTTCGCAGGGGAGAGGATACACCGTCGCGATGCCGGCGCGCGCCACCGGAAGAACCTCGGCCTTTACTACCGCACCACCGAGCGGTGCCGCATGAGACAGTTCCGCAACGTCCGCCATCTGGCGCGCAGGCTCTTGTCGCGCCACCAGGGGGTGCCGTCGGCGTGGGCGGCGGGGCGGAAGTCGGGGGCGGTGACGGCGAGGGCGCGGGCGAGGTAGCCGTCCCACTCGTCGCGGAGCTGGAGGCGCGTGCGGTCGTAGTGGCTGCCCCAGCCCTTCTCGCGGTCGCCGGCGCCCATGCGCGCGAGGAGCTGGTGCTGGCGGGCGAGCGTGCGGTCGAAATCGACCATCTTGTAGTGCAAGAGCATCAGGCGGTCCTCGGCCGGATAGACGACCCTGCCCCGCGGATAGGCGCGGTGGCGGCCGGCGCCGAAATTGGGGCTGACATGATCCGGCGCGAGGATCGACAGCTTGTTCATCAGGCTCTTCGGCGCGCCGAAGGGCACGCTCGCGAACATGCTGTCGGCGTCGCCCGGAAAGCGGTCGCCGACCATCTGGAAGCCGATCGCGGGAATGGCGGTTATTCCTTCGGCCGCGCACTCGGCCAGATAGGGGCGCAGCGGCGCGTCGCCGGGCAGCACCAGGTGCTCGTCGATCGCGGTGACGATGACCCAGTCGGCCCGGCCCAGGCTCTCGCGCCAGACCTCGTTCTGCAGGCCCTGATGCGAGCGCACGAAGCTTTCGTCGTCGCGGCGCCGGAACGGACGCAGCTCGACCTTCGGATGCGCGCGCAAGAGGTCGAGGGAGCCGTCGTCCGAGCCGTCGTCATAGATGACGTAGCGGTCGACTACCGGATCGAAGCGGGCGAAGAAATGCGGCAGATATTCGCGTTCGTTCCAGCAGAGCGTGTAGAGGTGGACCTGCATCGTCAAAGCCCGAGGAGCGCGCGCAGCGCGGCCGGCGTCATGACCGGGCGGCCAAGCGCTTCGGCAATCGCGCCGACGCGGGCGACGAGATCGCCGTTGCGGGCTGGGCTTTCGCGGGCGTGGTCGAGCCAGAGATTGTCTTCCAGGCCGATCCGGACGCCGTCGGCCGAGGCCGCCGCGATGGCGGCGACCGGGAGCTGCGCGGAGCCGAGCCCCGCCAGCGTGACGATCGCGCCGTCGGGCAGCGCGGCCAAAACGGCGGCGATTTCGAGCAGCCGGGCCTGGGCGGTGGCGACATTGCCGACGAGGACGTTGACCAGGAAGGGCGGCCGGATCAGGCCCCTGGCGGCGAGGACGCCGACCATGTTGGCCATGCCGAGATCGAAGACCTCCAGCTCGGGAACGATGCCGCGGTCGCGCATCCGGCCGGCGAGCGCGACGACGGTGTCGGGATCGTTGACGCTGGCGGTCGCGGCGAAGTTGAGCGAGGAGAGCGTCAGCGAGGCCATGTCGGGGCGCTGGTCGCCCGGCAGGTCGAGCACGGCGGCGCGGTCATCGAGGCCGATGCCGCCGCGGCCCGAACAGGAGGCGCAGATGAGCAGATCGGGCAGGCGCCTGCGCAGGGAGCCGATGATTTCGGCGTAGACGCGCGGGTCGGGCGTCGGGTTGCCCTCGGCGTCACGCGCATGGACGTGGGCGATGGTGATGCCGATGCCGGCGCAGGCGGCGACGTCGTCGACGATCTCCTCGGGCGTCAGCGGCACGAAGGGCGACATCCGCCGCGTCGGGACCATGCCGGTCGGCGCGAGATTGACGATCAGCGGCTTGGGCTGGTGGCGGAGATCGCCGTTCATCGCGGGTCTCCATCCGGCTTCGCCAGGCGGGCCCTGGCCGGATTGCCGACGACCGTCGCGCCGTCGGGCACGTCGCGCGTGACCAACGCGCCAGCGCCGACGACGCAAGCCGCGCCGATGCGGATCTCCGGCAGAACCACCGCGCCGGCGCCAATCAGCGTGTCGCGGCCGACGGTGACCTGGCCGGCGATGACGACGCCCGGCCCGACCGACAGATAGTCGCCGCCCGAAAAATGGTGGCCGATGCTGGCGCCGCGATTGACGAAGGTGAAGTCGCCAAACGTACTGGCGGCGCCGAACAAGGTGCCGGCGCCGATATATGTGCCTTCGCCGAAGACGCAGTTGCGCGGCAGGATCGCGGTCGGATCGACCAGCGTCATCGGCGAGCGGAAGCCGGCCGCCCTCGCCTCCGCCACCGCGGCGCGGCGGTTGGCAGGCGTGAAGAGCGGGACGAGGAACGGCAGGGCGAGCAGCGGCGCGTCGATGGCGTCGACCGGGACGAGCGGCACGTCGCCGCCGAGCCAATTCTCGCCCGGGCGGTTGCGGATGCCGGCGGCGAGGCGGACCCCGCGGCGCGCCAGGCTCTCCTCGAGGTCGACCAGGATCGCCGAGCCGGTGGCGAAAAACACAGCTTCGTTCATGGGCGCAACGCGCCGCGAACCGCGGCGACGATCCTCTGTTTCTGGTGCAGGGCGACCTCGGGCTGGATCGGCAGGCTGACGACGCGCGCGGACGCGGCTTCCGTCGCCGGGAGCGACACGGCCACATCCGGGGCAAGGGCCGGCTGGCGATGCAGGGGCGGCCAGTAGTGGACGGCCGAGCCGACACCGGCGCCGGCGAGCCTGCCGCGAAAACCCTCGCGATCGCCGACCTCGATGACGAACTGATGCCAGGCGGAACCGGGGTCGGCTCGCGGGAGAACGACCAGGTCCGCCAGTTCGCTGCGATAGAAGGCAGCGATCTCCGCCCGTTCGCGGTTGCCGTCGTCGAGATGCCGCAGCATGACCCTGAGGACCGCCGCCTGGATCTCGTCCAGCCTCGTATTGCCGGCGACGACGCTGCTGATCCGGGCGTCGTCGGCCCAGCCGAAATTGCGCAGCAGGCGAACCCGGGCGGCCAGCGCCGGGTCCGACGTGACGACGCAACCGCCATCGCCGGCCGCGCCGAGATTCTTGGTCGGGTAGAAGGAAAAGGCGGCGGCGCCGCCGAACGTGCCGAGACGCCGGCCGTCGCGGGTGGCGCCGTGCGCCTGCGCGCAGTCTTCCAGCAGGAACAGACCGTTGTCGGCCGCAAGTTGCGCCATCGCTTCCGGATCGGCCGACGACCCGTAGAGGTGAACCAGGACGATGCCGGCCGTACGCGGGCCGATCACCGCCCGGACGGTGTCCGGCGACAAGCCCCTGGTCGAAGGATCGATGTCGGCATAGACCGGCGACGCGCCGGCGAGACGGACTGCCTGCGCGGTTCCGGCTGCCGTGAGCGCCGGCACGATGACCTCGTCGCCCGCGCCGATGCCGGCGGCGCGCAGCGCCAGGGAAATCGCGTCGGTGCCGGAGCCGACGCCGACCGCATGCGCGAGGCCGCAATAGAAGGCGAACTCCGCCTCGAACGCCTCGACCTGCGGTCCGAGGACGAGCGTTCCGGAAGCCAGGCACGCGCCGACCGCCTGATTCACCTCATCGCCATAGCGCGCGAAGCGCAGGGAAGGCGCGGCCTGTGGAATGACGATCATGGCCGGATGTCGGGCTGCTGCCGGACGAGCGCGGGAACCGGCTGGTCGAAATACTGCGTTTCGCCGTAGCTCAGTTCCGCAGCCACCATGATGAGCGTCGAGGGCGCCAGGTCGCGGATGCAGCGCCAGACGCCCGGGCCTACGAGGACGGCGAAATCGTCCGGCCCGCAGAGTACGGACTGGGTCTCGACGCCATTGTCCATTTCCAGGCGGCACGACCCCCTGAGGACGG
>JAUYMV010000465.1 GCA_030698645.1 Mesorhizobium sp. | reverse complement strand
TCGAAGAGACTACGCGGCAGGCATTGCGCGCCGGGCAGATCATCCGCCATCTGCGCGAGTTCGTCACGCGCGGCGAAACCGAAAAGGCGGCGGAGGGCATTCGCGGCCTGATCGAGGAGGCCGGCGCGCTGGCGCTCGTCGGCGCCCGCGAGCGCGGCGTCCGGACGGTCTTCGATTTTGCCTCCGGCGTGGACCTGGTATTCGTCGACCGTGTGCAGATTCAACAGGTTCTGATCAATCTGATGCGCAACGCGATCGAGGCCATGCGCGACAGCCCGGCGCGGGAACTGTCCGTTCGGGCCTTGCCCGCGGAAAGCGGCTTCGTTGCGATAGAAGTCGCTGATACCGGACCGGGGATTTCCGACGAGATCGCGGCCCAGCTGTTCCAGCCCTTCGTCACGACCAAGCCCGGCGGAATGGGCGTCGGCCTGTCGATCTCGAAGCGTATCGTCGAGGCGCATGGCGGCACGCTGGCCGTGGCGAGCAACGCGCGTGGCGGCGCGACGTTTCGCTTCACTCTTCCGTCTTTCGAGGAGCAGGCCTGAATGGAGATCGGAGACTACATCGTCCACGTCGTCGACGACGAGGAACCGGTGCGCAAATCGCTGGCGTTCCTGCTGACGATGGCCGGATTCACCGTGCGCATGCACGGCTCCGCGACCGCGTTCCTGGAGGCGGCGCCCGGATTGCAGCGCGGCTGCCTGGTGACCGACCTGCGGATGCCCGACATGAGCGGCGTCGAGCTGCTGCGGCGATTGGCCGGCGTCCAGGCGGCGATGCCCTCGATCGTCATCACCGGTCATGCCGACGTGCCGATGGCGGTCGAGGCGATGAAGGCCGGCGCCCTCGATTTCATCGAAAAGCCGTTCGAGGACGACGTGCTGATCGACGCCATCAAGCGCGCGGCCGAGCGCCTGCGGGAGCGCCACCAAGAAGGCCAGGACGCGGCCGCGATCCAGGCGCGGCTCGACCAGCTGAGCGAGCGTGAGCGGCAGGTGCTGTCCGGCGTGGTGGCCGGCCTGCCCAACAAGACGATCGCCTACGATCTCGACATCAGCCCGCGCACCGTCGAGGTGCACCGCTCGAACCTGATGGCCAAGATGCAGGCGAGAAGCCTGCCGGAACTGGTGCGCATGGCGCTGACAGTCGACTTCCGTCTGAACCGGACCGACGCGAGTTTGTGACAATTTGACATGACGCAAGGCGGAGCGCCGGGGCGGGGCGCTATCTGGCCGATGAACCTTGCGAACTCAACGTCCGCAAGGCCCCGTCTGGAAGCGTTGCATTTTGACTGGAGAGAACCCCGTGCTTGTCGTCGCCGCCGATGATGGCTTTCGGCGCTCTCTCGTGTTTGCGCTCGAAGCAGAGGGATTCGATGTCGCTCCCTATTCCGGCCTCGAACCGGCAATGGCCGCGCTGGCCGGGACGCCTGCAAGCTGCGTTGTCGTCGACGAGGATGCGTTGCGCGAGCGGGACGAATGGAACGGGCTGATGCGATCGGGCCGTTCGGTCATCCTGCTGATCGACGCGGCGGCGCCGCCGCCCGGAGCCGACAATCTCGCCGTCCTGCGCAAGCCGGTTTTCGGCAACAAGCTGGTCGAGAGCATCGCCAGCCTGACGGGGAGGAGCTCCTAGGCGACCACCGCGCTTCGGCGGCCACGCCCGGCTGCATCGCCGGATCAGGCCGCCTGGTATTCGAATGGCAGCACGACGCCGGTGCGGCGCTCCGACAACAGCCCGCCGGCGCGCAACAGCGCGGCGAAGCGGCCATCGCGCGCGACGAGTTCGTCGAACGAACCCGACTCGACGATGCGGCCCTGGTCCAGGAACAGCACGATATCGGCATTGCGCACCGTCGAAAGGCGATGGGCGATGATGAAGGTGGTGCGCGAACGGCGCAGATCGTCGACGGCGACCTTGACGCGCTCCTCGGTTTCGACGTCGAGCGCGCTGGTCGCCTCGTCGAGAACCAGGATCGGCGCGTCCTTCAGGATGGCGCGCGCAATCGCGATGCGCTGGCGCTCGCCGCCGGACAATTGCCCGCCGCGCTCGCCGACCATTGTGTCGTAGCCGTCGCTCTTCGACAGGATGAAATCATGCGCGGCGGCGGCTTCGGCGGCGGCATGCACGTCGGCATGCGAGGCGTCGAAGCGGGCGAGGCGGATGTTGTCCTCGATCGTCCGGCTGAGCAGGGCGGAGTCCTGAAATACCGACGCGATCGCCTCGCGCAGCGAACTGCGCGTCACGCGGCGCGTGTCGATGCCGTCGATGCGGATGACGCCCTCGCTCGGATCGTAGACGCGCTGCAGAAGGTTGATCAGCGTCGTCTTGCCGGCGCCGGTCGGGCCGACGATGGCAACCGTCTGGCCGGGTTCGACCGTGAACGAGATGTCCTGGACGCCGTTCGAGGCGTTGGGGAAGGCGAAGCTGACGCCATCGAACTGGATATGGCCGCGCACCTTGCCGAGCGGCTGGCAATGATCCGGCTCGGTGCGCAGGTCCGTCGCGTCCTCGAGCTTGTAGAACTCCTCGAGCCGGACACGCGCCTCGAAAATCTGCGTCGCGAAGGCGCTGACCTGGTCGAGGCGGCTGATCAGCAGCGAGGCGAAGCCCGTGAACGCGACGATGTCGCCGACGCGCAGTTCGCCGCGGGAGACCAGGAACGCGCCGATCACCAGCACCACCATCATCGAGATGGTCGACGCGACGCGGTGCATGGCGCTCGCCAGCGCCCACCAGTCGAGCACCGGATACTGCGCCTTGAGCAGGCCATCGACATAGTCGCGAAGCGCGCGCGTTTCGTGCGCGACGCGGTTGTAGCTCTGCAGCAGGGCCACATTGCTCACCGAATCGCTGACATGGGCAAAGACATTGTGATGGTGCTTCTCGACCGCCTTCTGGTTCTGCGCGGTCTTCTTCATCACCAGGCGGCCGATCCCGAGATAGAGCGCGCCAAGCACCAGCAGCACCAGCGACATGCGGTAGTCGAGCGCGATGGCGGTCGGCACCAGCAGGACGAGGGCCACGGCCGTCGTCAGATGCTGGCGCATGAATTCGAGCCACAGCCCGAACAGCGTGTCGACCGCGCGCAGCAGCGTGTGCAGCACGTTCGACGTGCCGCGCTGATAGTGCCACGACAGCGGCATGGTCATGACGTTGCCGAACGACTTGGCGAGCACGTCGACGCGCAGCCGGTGCGCCAACCTATCGGCCTCCCGCGCCACCAGCACGAAGGCGATGATGTTGAACAGTCCGAGTCCCGCCCACAGGACGAGCGTCGGCACCACGTCGGTCTTTTCCGAGATCGCGTCGATGATCCGACCGAACAGGATCGGCTCGGCGATCGTGATGATCGCCAGCACGATGTTCGACGCGCAAACCAGGAGCACACGCCGGCTCGCGGGGGCCATGTACCACAGGGCCCGCCAATAAACTTGCAGCAGTGTCACGCTATTGCTCCGCATCCCAATTTTTTGTGCAATGCACCATGTGCCGATGCATGACCAGAAACAATGAGAGGAAGAAGGCGGGCGTTCCAAAATTCTCTACAAACATTTCCGACCGGTGAAATGCCGCGTGATCGCGGGGGGCCTTCTTGCAGGCGCTGTCCGCACAATGGCTGGAGGCGATCGTTCGACCGGCCGCCTCGGGCCGCCGTGGTCGATTTCAGGCCGCGGCGAAGCGTTCGGGTCGTTCGCCGGCAAGTGCGGCGATCTGATCGCCGAGTTCGGCTGCCAGGTCCGGCCGCCGCATGGCCAAGGCAAGGTTCGCCCCGACATAGCCCGCGGGCGATCCGCAGTCGAAGGTCCGGCCGCGGAACTCGAACGGCCGGATCTCCTGCACGGCCAGCAGCGCGATCAACGCATCGGTGAGCTGCACCTCGCCACCGGCGCCCGGCGGCAGCGTCTCCAACAAGCTGAATACCTCCGCCTGCAACACATAGCGGCCCGAGATGAACAGGTTGGTCGGCGCGGTTCCGCGCGCCGGCTTCTCGATCAGACCATCGACCAGCGGGCCGTCCGCCGCCAGCTTCAACGACACGATGCCGAGCTTATGTGCTTCTTCCGGCTTGCATTTTTCGACCGCGATGACATTGCCGCCAGCCCGGTCGTGGATATCGATCAT
>JAUYMV010000464.1 GCA_030698645.1 Mesorhizobium sp. | reverse complement strand
CCCGGCGGCGGGCGGGCATGCCCGGCCCCGCCTAGATGCTGCGCAGGTCGCCAGCGGCGACGACCGGGCCGGTCGGCGCGCCCGTCGTCGAGCCGCCAACAGGTTCCAGGCTGATGGCAAAAACGGCGCCCGACGCGATCTTGCGGCGGACGTCCTCTGACACCGCCAGATGCACGTTGGATCCCGACGGAATGACGCCGAGCGACTTCGGCGCCTGGCCGTCCTCGATCACCCAAAGCTCGAAATCGTGGCCTTCGGCGCGCGCGCCGGTAACATGCGACAGGCCGATATCGCGCGTTGTCGCATCGTAGACGACGAAGTAGTGCACGTCGCTCTGCTGCGGAGCGAGCGATGCGACGAGGCGAGTGGGCGGTTCGTCGGGTGGCGTCGGCGCGATAAGCGGCATGGCGGCATAGGCGGCCAGCGCCAGGAATGAAGCAACGGTCAGCCCGCGCCACAGCGCGAGGCTTTGCCACATGCTCGGCTTGGCAGGCGCCGCGGCGCGTTCGAACAGGCGGCGGTCGACGGCCTGCTTTACGGACGCCGGCGGCTCGGCCGGCGCATAGCCGGCCCCCATCGGCGCCAGCGTCACTTCCCAGCGATCGACCAACTGCGCGAAAGCCGCGTCGGATTCGATGCGGCGTGCGGCAGTTGCGCGCTCGTCAGCCGCGAGCGTACCGAGAACGTACTCGGCGGCGACGGCTTCGTCGCCTCCGAGTTCTCTCCCGCTATCGTCGGCCGTGTTCATCGTTCCAGACATTCTCTCAGTTTCAACAGGCTGCGGCGCAGCCAGGTTCGCATCGTGTTCAGCGGCACGCCGTATTTCTCGGCCAGCTCCGCATAGGAATCACCGTTCATATAGGCGCCGCGTACAGCCGCCGCCTTGTCACTTTCGAGCTCCTCCAGGCATGAGAAGATACGTTCCCGTTCGCCGCCCGCCACAGCCAATGCCTCGGGGCCGGGGGCAGGATCCGCCACGTCAAGCGCATCGTCGATGTTTGCCGCTGGCCGCCGCCTTTGCCGGATGCGGTCGATCGAGTGATTTCGCGCGATCGCAACAAGCCATGAGATCGGGCTGAGGTCGGAGACGGCGAAACGATCGGCCTTGGTCCATATCTTGACGAAGACCTCCTGCAGCGCCTCCTCGGCTTCTGCCCTGTCATTCAAGACACGCAGGCATACGCCGAAAAGTTTCGCGCTCGTTTGCCGGTAAAGCAAATCGAACGCCGCGCGATCCCTCATCGAGGTTCGAACGATCAGCTTGGTAATGTCCTGTGGCGTCATCGGGGCACAAATTAGGGTTTTGTGGATCATTTGCAACGGGCGAATGCGCCACCATCCGTCGGACAAGGCGGAATGCGCATCGCCGCGTGCCTCGATTGCCAAAGGCATGGCTGCCAGCTAGCGTCCGCGCGGATGCGGGGGGAACTGCCATGTCAATCGAAAGACTTCTGTGGGAAGAGGACGCGACGGGTCTTGCCGGCCGCGTTGCCAAGGGCGATGTGACGCCGCTCGAACTGGTCGACGCGGCGATCGGCAGGGCCGAGCGCGTCAACCCCGAGATCAACTGCATCGCGGAGACGCTCTACGAGAAGGCGCGGGACCAGGCGAAGACAGTCGATCGGTCGGCGCCGCTTGCCGGTGTTCCGTTCGCGATCAAGGATCTGGGCATCGCCCAGGCGGGCGTGCCGCTTCATTCAGGCAGCCGGGCGCCCGTGCTCGTGCCGGATTTCGATTCGGTGCTGGTCGAACGCTACCGGGCGGCCGGACTGATCCCCATCGCCACGACGACGTCGCCCGAATACGGACTGCGCCTCGTCACCGAATCTGCCGCCTTCGGCATCACGCGCAATCCGTGGAACACGAACCATACCACGGGCGGCTCGTCGGGCGGCTCGTCGTCGATCGTGGCCGCCGGCATCGTGCCGGCCGCGCATGCCTCCGATGGCGGCGGTTCGATCCGCGTCCCATCCGCCTGCACCGGGCTCGTCGGCATGAAAACCTCGCGCGGCCGGATTCCGTTGTCGCCGATGGTGACCGAGAGCTGGTATGGGCTGGTGGTGGACCATGCGGTGACGCGCAGCGTCCGCGACAGCGCGGCGCTACTCGACCTGACGCACGGGCCGGACCCGCTCGCGCCCTATGCGGCGCGGTCGCCCAGGAGCACCTTCGCGGCTGCCGCCGCGCGCACCCCCGGATCGCTGAAACTCGCCTTCTACCGGCAGTCGCCGCTTGGCCTGGAGATCTCGGCCGAAACGCTCGCCGCTCTCGACGTCGCCGTGGCGCTTGCCCGTGAAGGCGGTCACCATGTCGAGGAAATCGCGCTGCCCTTCATCGGCCGCGACTTCATGGCAGATTTCGCAAGGACCGTTGCGTCCTCGATCGCCGGCTTCATTCGCATCGAGAACGCCCGGCTTGGCCGCGGCATCATGGGCGATATCGAGCGCTCGACCCGCGTCATTGCACGCTTCGGCGACGTGCTTTCGGCGGGCGAGGTATATGCGGCTCTCGAGCGCTTGCATGCTGCGTCCCGCAGGCTGATCACCGACACGGCGAGCTTCGACGCCGTTTTAATGCCGCTGATCGCGCATCCGCCCGTGGCGGTTGGATCGATGGACCCGAAGGGCGCCGACGATCTGATCGAGAACATTCTCGACAAGCTCCATCTGACGCGGTTGCTCAAGCTGTCGCCCTTCCTCGGTCAGTTGATGGACAAGAGCCTGTGGTTCACCCACTGGCCGGCGATCCAGAACGTGACCGGACAGCCCTCTATCGCCCTGCCGGTGCATGTCACGGCAGCCGGCCTGCCGCTTGGCGTCCAGGCTGCCGGGCGGCCCGGCGATGAGGAGACGCTCTATTCGCTTGCCGCTCAGATGGAGACAATCTCCGGCTGGACGACACGCCGCGCGCCGTTCCATCTGCCGGCATGACGGATAGCGATCTTCTCGCCGCCCGTACCGAGCACTGGGCGCTGACGCTGACCGCGATTGCGAGCGTGACGGGTTCGAAGGACGAGGCGGACTTTTCCGCGAAACTCGTCGATCTCCTGCGCGCCAGCGCGGCCTTCGCGCAGGGTCCCGACGCGGTTTGGACGGTCGACGTGCCGGGCGGGCTGCATCCACGCTCTTGCGTCCTCGGACTGGTGCGGGGCGAGGGCCGCCGCACCGTGGTGCTGACCGGCCATTTCGACATCGTCGAGACCGGTTGCTATGGCGAACTGGAGCCGCTGGCGCTGCTGCCGCACCGGCTCGGACCGGCACTGATCGAAGCGATCGCACGGGAGCCGTTCGACGCGCGCTCGGCACGGGCGGCGGAGGATCTGAGAAGCGGCGCATTCCTCGCCGGCCGCGGCCTGCTCGACATGAAGGCGGGCCTCGCGGCGGGGCTTGCCGTCATCGAACTGCTCGCGCTCGATGGCTTCGAAGGCAATCTCCTGTTCATCGCCGTTCCCGACGAGGAGGGCAATTCGGCGGGCGCCAGGCATATGTCGCAGGTGCTCGGCGCGATTGCCGAAGATCTCAGCCTCGACATCGAAGCCGTCATCAATCTCGACGCAACGGGAGACGAGGGCGATGGCGAGGTCGGCCGCGTCGTCGCGCTCGGCTCGATCGGCAAATTGCTGCCGAGCGCGCTGGTCGTCGGACGCGCCGCGCATGCCGCCGATTCCTTTCGCGGTCTCGGGGCCGCGGCTCTTGCCGGCGCCTTGGCGGCCGAACTCGAGTGGGCGCCCGAATTGACCGAACGCACCGGCGACGAACTGGGCGCCGGACCGACCCTGCTCGGCATGAAGGACAGCAAGACGGCCTACGACGTCACCATGCCGGCCAGGGTGTGGATGTACTGGAACGTCATGACGCATCGCCGTTCGCCCGAAGATGTGATCGACGCTGTCTGCGACGCGGCGCGGCGCAGCTCGGCAAGACTGATGGATCGGCTGGCCGAACGAGCCGCGGCGTCGGGCGCAGGCGTCGCACCCGGCCCGGTGGACGTCGTCCGATACGAGACACTGCTCGCCGAAACGGCCGGCGCCAATCCCGGTGCGGGCGAGGCCTTGCGCGCCTTGGCTGTCGAGCTTTCCGCCGGCGACCTCGGCCTGCCGGACCAGTGCCGTCTGCTGACCGAAAGGCTCTGGGAACTGAGCGGCCGCGCCGGCCCGGCGATCGTGCTCGGCTTCGCCTCGATTCCCTATCTGCCGGTCGAATTGCGTGACGATCGGGTAGCAAGTCGTCTCGGCGCGGCTGTCGCCGGCGCGGCTGCCGAGATCGTCGAGCGGTTCGGCGTCGGCATCGGCACGATCCGCTATTTCCCCGGCATTTCGGATGTCAGCTTCTTCGGCCAGGCCGACGACGGTCAGGTGGCCGCGATCGCGGCCAATACGCCGCAATGGCAGGGCATCGTGGCGGGCAATTCCAGCTTCGGCGCGGCCGGCATTCCGTCGATCAATGTCGGTCCCTGGGGCCGCGACTACCACACGAGGCTGGAGCGCATGCACACGCCCTACGGTTTCGGCGTGCTCCCCGTCCTGATCCTCGGCATCGTCCGGCGGCTGACGGACGGGGTAGCGCAATAGCGCGGGCGGTTCAAACCGGCAGCCGCACGGCGCGCCGGTAGAGATGCCATGTCGCATGGCCGAGCACCGGCAGGACGACCAGCAGGCCGAGGAAGAAGGGGACGCAGGCCGCGATGACGGCGAGCGTCACCACGACACCCCAGCCGAGCATCGCGACCGGGCTGGCCAGCACGGTTTTCAGGCTGGTAATCATGGCCGTGATGAAATCGTAGTTCCGCTCCATCAGCAGCGGCATCGAGATCACGGTGATGGAGAACAGAATGAGTGCGAGCGCCGCGCCGACGACATGTCCGACGCCAAGGAACAGCCAGCCTTGCGGCGTGGTGAGGACGACATCGACGAACTTGTCGAGCGTCGCGAACGACATGCGCCCCAGAAGGAGGGCGATCAGCAGGCGGACCTGGTACATCCACACCCAGAAGAAAAACAGCATCGTGAATGCCATCCATGATAGCTCGCGCCTGCGCTGCGCCCAGACGACCGGCAGGATCGCATTCCAGCTCAGCTCCATGCCGTTTTCGAGTCGGCGGCTGACCTCGTAAAGGCCTGCGGCGGCGAACGGCCCGATCAGCGGGAAGCCGATCGCGAACGGATAGATCAACCAGGCCATGTCCCACCGCGTGAGCGACAGCCCGATGATCAGGCCGATCGCGGCGAATATGCCGCCGATGGCCAGGCCGAAGCGAGGGGCAGCGGCAAAGTCCGCCATGCCGAGCCTGAGGCTCGCCAAAATATCCGCCAGCGTGAGCGGCAGGACCGTTGGCGCCGCCAATGCCGTCTCGCCGCGCATCGGCTCACTTCCAGGAACGTCTGGCATGTCGTCCTCCCGTGCAGGCCGAGGTGTTCGGCCATGCTCCTCCACTTTGTACGCTCGCGCGAATGCCTGTCGCGCGCCTTGACCGAAATCAAGGAATATTTCGGCGGTCCAGGGAAGCGAACCGTTTGCCACCCTTGCGGTTTCCCGCTATGAGGCCGCGCGCTTGCCCCGAGGATCATCCATGACGACATCGCCGAACCGCTGCTATGCAGGGAGCGCTACCGGAACACGTTCTTCACCGCTATGCATTTGGGCCACAACATGCTGGCGGCGACATTCCGGGGATTGATCCGATTAAAATCGCGTCTCATTCCGACGACTGAACGGTTCACTCGGTAATTTTGTCCGAGACAGGCGCCGGGAAATAGCGGGAAGCAATATCTTGCGGTGATGGCGGATTGGCCAGCAAGGGAATAAGCGCGATCTCCGCCAGCATCCTGGCCGACAGGATCTCATTGGAGACCCCCACCATCTCGCGATCCTGAGTGGAATAGCATGCGAACCCGTGGGGGGCCATGATCAAGTAACCCGCGATCCTGTAAGGATCGCCGGGGATGACAATGCCTGCGCGTTGGCATGCCACAATCGCATTGATGAGTTCCTTGTGAGCCTCCTTGTTGATGTCTGGCCGCGCCTTTGCGCGCGTGAATTCCTCGCCTCGGTTCCCGAACATCAACCAGAACGCGCCCGGGTTCTCCTGAGCGAAGCGGACATAGGCTTCATCCAGCGCCTGCAGCCGCTCCAGCGGATCCGAGCCCGCTCTTGCCATTTCAACCACCTGATAGCGGTGCAACTCCCCAAAACCTCTCTCCGTGAGCGCTTCGAGCAATGCAGCCCTGTCGGCGAAATGCCGGTAGACCGCCGTGTGGGAAACGCCGATCGCGGCACCAAGCTCGCGCAGGGAGAATGCGGGCCCGTTCCGTTCGGCAATGAAGCGGAGCGCGACGTCCTGGAGCGCATTGTGCAGGTCCTTGTGGTGATACCCGCGCTTCTTCCCGGTGTCTGGACCCAGGCTCAAGATCATCTCCTGCTCATGCTCGCTTGCTCTCCTGGAGTTCCAAGTATCCCAACCCGTGCGCCGTCTCAACAAGC
>JAUYMV010000726.1 GCA_030698645.1 Mesorhizobium sp. | reverse complement strand
CATCCGCCAGACCCGCGCCAAGCTGCTGCATGTCTCGCCGTTCATCGGCATGGCCGCCCGCTATCATTTTCGTGTCCTGCCGCCCGGACGCGCCATCCGCCTTCGCATCCACGAGACGGAAAACGGCGCGCCGGTGCTGTCGGCAACGTTCTCCGGCGAGGCAGTACAACTTGGCACAGCCTCGCTCGCAAGCTGTCTCTTGAAGATTCCCCTGATGACGTGGAAGATAACAGCCGGCATTCACTGGGAAGCGCTCAAGCTCTGGATGAAAGGCGCGCGTTTCCACAGGAGTCCGCCTGCCCCGCCGCCGGCGAGTTTTCGAGACTCGAGCGCCGTCCCCGAGCCAGGTGAATGAGGACGACGCGACGGCCGTGCGACCGTCGCCGGGAGACGAGGGTGGAATGACGAACATCGGTACGACCGACGCGTCGTCGGATACGGCAATCCGGCTCGACGCCACGAACTTTGCCGAGTTTGCGCGCGGCCTGCCGGCCAAGGCCCGCATGGTGCTCCAGGCGGCGATCTCGCTGCCCAACGGCACGCTGACCGCCCGGCTCCCCGACGGGCGGACCGTGCGCGTCGGCGGCCATGGTCCCGGCCCGGACGCCAGCGTGGTGCTCAACAACTGGAACCTGCCGGCGCGCGCCTTTTCGGGCGGCACGATCGGCGTCGCCGAATCCTACATGGACGGCGACTGGGAGAGCCCCGACGTCACGACCTTCCTGGAGCTGTTCGTCGTCAACCAGGAGGCCGGCGACAAGGTGGCCGGCGGCGCGAGCTGGCTGATCATGACGCTGCAGCGTGTCCGCCACTGGTTCAACGAGAACACCAGGTCCGGCTCGAAGCGCAACATCTCGGCGCATTACGATCTCGGCAATGCATTCTACAAGCAGTGGCTCGACCCGAGCATGACCTATTCGTCGGCGCTCTATTCGACCGGCGCCAACGACCTCGAATCGGCTCAGGCCGCCAAATACCGGGCGCTCGCCCGCGACACCGACATAGGCCCCGACCATCACGTGCTCGAGATCGGCTGCGGCTGGGGCGGGTTCGCGGAGTTCGCGGCGCGCGAGATCGGCTGCCGCGTCACCGGCCTGACGATCAGCCGCGAGCAGCACGATTTCGCCCGGGAGCGCATCGCCAGGGCGGGACTTTCCGACAAGGTCGACATCAAGTTCCAGGACTATCGCGACGAGACCGGCAAATATGACCGCGTCGCCTCGATCGAGATGTTCGAAGCGGTCGGCGAGCGCTACTGGCCGACCTTCTTCGGCAAGGTCAGGGACAGCCTGGTGCCGGGCGGCATTGCCGGCATGCAGATCATCACCATCAACGAGGGCGCGTTCAAGACCTACCGCAAGCGTCCCGACTTCATCCAGCGCTACGTCTTCCCGGGCGGCATGCTGCCGACGCCGTCCCTCTTGAAATCGCTCGGCGCCGAGCACGGCCTGTCGTTCCTGCGCGAGCGCGTCTTCCCGCAGGACTATGCCCGCACGCTCGCCGAATGGCGC
>JAUYMV010000721.1 GCA_030698645.1 Mesorhizobium sp. | reverse complement strand
CTGCACCACGGCGAAATGGTGGCGACCGGGACGCCGGCCGAAGTGCGCGCCGATCCGCTCGTCAAGAAGGTCTATCTCGGATCGGGAGCCGGTCATGCTTGAGGCCGGTCCGCTCGACATGTTCTACGGCGACAGCCACGTCATCCAAGGCGTGACGATCCACGTCGGCGCAGGCGAAGGCATCGCCATCATCGGCCGCAACGGTGTCGGCAAGTCGACGCTGCTCAAGGGCCTGATGGCCGGCGGTCCGACCGTGCGTGGACCCGTCCGTCACGATGGCGAGGACATCTCCGGCCTGTCGAACTTTCAGCGCGCGCGGCGCGGTATCGGCTTCGTGCCGGAGGACCGGCGCATCTATCCGCACCTGACTGTCGCCGAGAACATCGCCATGAGTGCGCACTCGGCGCGAGCCGGCGTCACGCCCTATGGGCTCGATGAGGTCTATGCCTTCTTCCCGATGCTCGGCCCGCTCGCCGGCCGCATGGGCTTCGAACTGAGCGGTGGCCAGCAGCAATTGCTCGCCATCGCGCGCGGCGTCTTCGCGCGTCCGAACTGCATGCTCCTGGACGAGCCGACCGAAGGCCTGGCGCCGATCATAGTAGAGGAAATCGCCGACCAGCTGATCGCCATGCGCAAGACCGAGCAGACGACGCTGATCCTTGCCGAGCAGAATGTCTGGTTCGCCCGCGCCTGCACGGAGCGGCTCTATCTCATCGACAGCGGCCGGATCGTCTTCGAGGGAGACTGGGCTGCGTTCGACTCTCAACCAGACCTGCGCGAGCGCTACCTCGCCGTATGAGTCGGAGTCGGCCCTTGCGCATTCGGGGTAACCAGAACGAACCAGCCGTATTCCAGACTGTCGGCCGGTGCCTTGCGTCTCCAGAAGGACATCTTCCATGAATCCGATATTTGATTTCACCGGAAAGACAATGCTCGTGACCGGCGGCGCTTCAGGTATTGGCCTGGCAACTGCACAGGCACTGGTGGCAGCCGGTGGTGCCGTCGGCATCGCCGACATGCAGGGCGAAGTGGTGGAGCAGCTTGCCGCGTCGATCCGGGGCCAAGGGGGAAAGGCGATCGCCCTTCCGCTGGACGTGCGCGATGCAGGGGCGACGGATGAGGCCGTCCACACGCTCGAAGCGGAATACGGGCCTATTTTCGGTCTCGTGACGGCCGCCGGCCTGTCGCGTCCGGCACCGGCGGAAGCGATGGACGAGGCGAGTTGGGATCTCGTGATCGACACAAACCTGAAGGGCATGTTCCTGTCCTGTCAGGCGGCCGGACGGCGCATGCTGGCGCATGGAGCGGGCGCGATCGTCAACGTCGCCTCGGTCAACTCGCTCGGCGGCTTTGCCGGCCGCGCCAATTACTGTTCCTCCAAGTTCGGCGTGGTCGGACTGACCGACGTCCTGGCGATCGAATGGGGTCGGCGCGGCATCAGGGTGAACGCAGTGGCGCCAAACGGGGTCGATACGCCGCTGGTGCGCAACGGCATCCCGCGGCGCTTCCTTACCGAGGTGCTGGAGAACCGCACCCCGCTCGGCCGCATGGCGCAACCGGCCGAAGTGGCGTCCGTCATCATGTTCCTCTTGTCGGATGCGGCGTCCTATGTGACCGGGGCGCTATTGCCTGTGGATGGCGGACTGTGCGCCGGATACTACACCAACCGCCAGGGCGCCGACCTGTCATCCGCGGCGCTGCTCAGCCAGGGCGTCTATCAAGAGACCACCAGCTGAGATTTGCGGCGTGGCAACCACGCAGCCTGCGTGTGGGTCGTCCGGATGCAATGCTGCTCCGAGACCAAGTTCGTGGCCGACGAGACGAAAAGCGATGCGCGGCCGCAGCTAGCCCCCCAGATCGCCGGCGTCGCAACAACGGGCTCCAGATGCTAGGGGTGAGCGGCGCAATGTCACTCGACGGATGGCGACTCTTCTCCCGGCCTTCGACTCGATCCACGCGGCTTGCCGCGGAGTGACGCAGCACGGTATGCGATAGGCTGCATTGTCCCCCGGTTTCACCTATGCCAAGCGTCTCGGGCGCACCGAGTTCGTGCCCGTCAGGATCACCGGCCGAGACGAACTCGGCCGTCCGATCCTGGCCATGCAGGGGAGTGGTTCGTACGCGAACCTATCGGCGTTGGCCGGAGCCGATGGCATCGCGCTGCTGCCGCCGGATGTTTCGGCGATCGGGCCGGAATTGAAGGTGCGCATGGAGCGCATCGACTGAGCGGGTCGGGACCAGCCATCTCGTCCTGCTCTGGAATCGCTTGATGCCCGCTAAAGCGTGTCGCGATCTTTCAGATTCGCTCCGTACGCTTTAGATCCTTGCTTTATCGCATGTCTTTTTCCCGAAACCGGTTCCCACTTTCGGGAGACATGCTCTAGGCGGCGGTCAGCAGGTTCCGGACATATGCCTTGCGGGGCTGCGACCTGGATAGACGCAGATCTCGATCGGGTATCGTCGCTGGCAGAGGATGTCAAAGAGATCAGGCTCAGTCCGCGGGAGAACGTGCGGGAGGTGCAGGATTGAAAAGCGTATCGCGTGAGCCGATCGTGACCGGTGCCGACGGCAGCGCTTTCGGAGCCAGCCAGCCGACTCTGATCGAATCCATCTCCGCTATGCCTGAAAGCCATGCGACACGCTCCGGCACGGATGAACAATCGACGAGAATGCGCTGACCGTGTTCGCGCGTCGCGATCGCGTCGATGAAGGCCAGACCGTCGGCACGATGCGCGGGTGGTTCCATTGGGGACGATCACGGTGCGACAGCGCGTTGGGACATCCAATACAAGGTAGTCGGCCGGCTTCGTTGGGACCTCGGCGACACAGGGACCGTTCGATGTCATGGCAATGTGCAGGCAAACTCACTCTTCATCGGCGACGAAGCGATAGCCGACGCCAGGCTCGGTGCGGATGATCCTTGGATCCGCGGGATCACGTTCGACTTTGGCGCGCAGTTGGCCGATGAATACACGCAGATAGTGCAGGTCGTCGGCGTGTGCCGGGCCCCAGACCGATGTCAGCAGGGTCTTGTGCGTGACAACCCTGCCGGCATGGTGGGCGAGCTTGACGAGGAGATCATATTCCTTCGGTGTCAGTCGGACCGGATTTCCGTCATGCGTCACCAGGCGGCGCAGCGTGTCGATATACAGCCCGTCGGCCACTATGGTGGTCGATCCGCCGTCGTCCTGCACCCTGTGGCGGAGCGCGGTGCGGATGCGCGCCGTCAGTTCGCCGATGCCGAACGGCTTTTCGATATAGTCGTCGGCGCCAAGATCGAGGGCCGCGATCTTCTCGCTTTCCCGGTCGCGCGCCGACAGGATGATGATCGGCACCTGCGACCAGGAGCGCACATTGGCAATGACGTCCTTGCCATCCATGTCGGGCAGGCCGAGATCGAGAATGACGAGATCGGGCGCGGCGGTCGCGACCGCCTTGAGGGCCGCCGCACCGGTCAGCGCCTCCAGCACATGGTAGCCGGCAGCTGTCAGCGCGGGCCGGAGGAACCGCTGGATCTGCGGTTCGTCATCGACGACCAGAATGCGCTGCAGGTTCACTCACCGTCCCCCTCGGCAATGTTTGGCGTCGCGACAGGGAAACGCATGGTTATGCGCGTGCCGCGACGTTTCTGCGCCGGGCTCTCGGCTTTGATGCGGCCGCCCATCGCCTCGACGAAGCCGCGGCTGATCGACAGGCCGAGGCCGGTGCCGGGGGCCCGCCCGTCGGCCTTGCCGCGGCGGAAGAACTTTTCGAAGATCCGGTCGAGATCCTTTTCCGGAATGCCTCGGCCGAGGTCGGTGACCGACAACACAATGTCCGTGCCATCCTGCTTCGCGTAAATGCTGATCGGCTCGTTGCCGCCATATTTATTGGCGTTGTCAAGAAGATTGAATAGGACCTGCCCAAGCAGCACGCTGTCGCCGCGCATCAGCGGCAAGTCGGCAGCCACGCTCGTCTCGATGACGCGGCCAGGAAAATAGCGGCGCGCCCGTTCGACCGACACCTGAATGACGTCTCCGACGTCAACCCAGTCGCGCTTGGCGTTGACCGTTCCCGCTTCGATACGCGTCATGTCGAGAAGGTTGGAGACGAACCGCGACAAGCGCGCGCTTTCCTCTTCGATGGACTGTAGCAGGTCGTCACGGCTGGCGACGCTCATCTTGCTGCCCAGTTGGCGCAGGCTGGTGACCGCGCCGGTGATCGTGGCGAGCGGCGTGCGCACCTCGTGCGAGATGGACGACAGCAGCGCGGTCCTGAAGCGCTCCCCC
>JAUYMV010000712.1 GCA_030698645.1 Mesorhizobium sp. | reverse complement strand
ACGTGCTGCCGATGGAGCGCAAGTTCGTCACGCCCGAGATGGTGCGCGCCGGCACCAGGCTGGCCGCGCTCGAACTTATCGAAGGCGGCGTCACCACGGTCGCCGACATGTATTATTTCGAGACGGAGGTCGGCCGGGTCGTCGCGGAATCCGGCCTGCGCGGCGTCGTGGGCCAGACCATCGCAGACTTCAACCCGCCCGACCACACGAGCATCGACGAGGGATTCGGCCTGACCGAGGCTCTGGCCGCCGAGTTCGCCGGACATCCGCGCGTTACCGCTTCCATCGCGCCACATGCGCCCTATTCGACGGACATCGCAGTCATAAACCGCGTCGCGCGCTGGTCCGAAGCGCATCCCGACGTGCGGGTGCAGATCCATCTGGCGGAGATGGATTCCGAAATGGAGTGGTGCGCCAAGCATCACGGCATGCGGCCGGTCGAGGTGGTCGAAAAGGCCGGCTTACTGAAGAAGGGGCTGATCTGCGCGCATTGCCTGCATGTGAGCGCAAGCGACATCGAGAAGATGGCCCATGCCGGCGTCCGCGTCGCGCATTGCGCGCGCTCCAACGCCAAGGCCGGTCGCGGCATCGCTCCGGTCGAGGCGATGCGCGCCGCCGGCATTCCGGTCGGCATCGGGTCCGACGGCCCGATGAGCGGCAACACGCTCGACCTGTTCTCGCAGTTCGGCCCGGTGACCATGTTCCAGAAACTGCTCGGCCACAGCCGCAAGCCGATGCCGGTGGTGGACGTGATCCGCATGGCGACCATCGAAGGCGCGCGCGTGCTCGGCCTGGACGGAAAGGTCGGCTCGCTGGAAACCGACAAGAAGGCGGATCTGATCCTGATCGACCTGTCGGCGCCGCGCCTGCAGCCGGTCTACGACATCTACGCGACGCTGGTCTACGCGGCGATGCCGGCGGACGTGCGGAGCGTCATGGTCGGCGGCCGCTGGCTGATGCGCGACCGCGACGTGCTGACGGTCGAACGCAAGCGCGCGCTGCGCGACGCGCTGCAGGTTGCCTCGACATTCAAGGCGGAAATGACGCGCATCGACACGGCGGGGTGACATGACGATATCCGATCCAGTAGGGCCGCTCGACCGTGCCCTCGCCCATGCGGATTCCGACACGGATGCGGCCCTGGCGCGCCTTTTCGAGCTGATCCGCATTCCGTCCGTCTCGACTGTTCCGGCGCACGCGGCGGACTGCGCCCGCGCCGCGGAATGGCTGGCGGCGGCGCTTGTCGAGCTTGGCTTCGAGGCTTCGGTGCGCCCGACCAGGGGGCATCCGATGGTGGTCGGCCACGACCGCACCGGCGGCGGTCCGCACGTGCTGTTCTACGGTCACTACGACGTTCAGCCGGTCGATCCGCTGGCGCTTTGGAACACCGATCCTTTCGAACCCGTGCTCGCGCCGCAGGCCGACGGCGAGACCCACATCGTCGGCCGCGGGGCGTCCGACGACAAGGGCCAGCTGATGACCTTCGTCGAGGCCTGCCGGTGCTGGAAGGCCGTCACCGGGAGCCTGCCGGTGCGGGTCTCGGTGCTGTTCGAGGGCGAGGAGGAATCCGGCAGCCAGAGCCTGCCCGGTTTTCTCGACCGGTCGTCCGACGAACTGAGCGCAGACGTCGTCCTGGTCTGCGACACCGACATGTGGGACCGCGAGACGCCGGCCATCACCACCATGCTGCGCGGCGTGGTGAAGGAGGAAATCGAAATCTCCTGCGCCGACCGGGATCTCCATTCCGGCATCTACGGCAACGCCGCGCGCAATGCGCTGCAGGTCATGGGCGACATCGTCGCCAGCCTGCGCCTGCCGGACGGCCGGGTCGCAGTCGGCGGGTTCTACGATGGCGTCAGCGAGTTGCCCGATGCGGTGAAGGCACAGTGGCAAAGGCTGCCATTCGACGAAGCGCAATTCCTGTCCGATGTCGGATTGTCAGTGCCGGCGGGCGAGGCCGGGCGCAGCATCCTCGAACAGGTCTGGGCTAGGCCGAGCTGCGAGATCAACGGCATCTGGGGTGGTTACATGGATGAAGGCTTCAAGACCGTCATTCCGGCCAAGGCGAACGCGAAGATCTCGTTCCGGCTGGTTGCCGGGCAGGATCCGGACGCTGTGCGCGTGGCCTTCCGCGCACATGTCGTGGCGCGCCTGCCGGTCGATTGCGACGTGACCTTTCGCGACCACGGCGGGAGTCCAGCGACGGTGATGCCGATGGATGGCCTTCTCCTGCAAAGGGCGCTTGGCGCGCTGACCGAGGAATGGGGCACAGAGGCGGCGATCGCCGGCACGGGCGGATCGATTCCGATCCTCGACCAGTTCAAGCGGCTCGGCATGGATTCGCTGCTGGTCGGCTTCGCGCGCTTCGACAACCGCATCCACAGCCCCAACGAGAAATACGACCTGTCGAGCTTCCAGAAGGGAATTCGCTCGTGGATCCGGATTCTCGCCGCCTTCGCGACGAAATGAGCGTCAGGCGGCGGTGGCCGGCTTGAAGGTGAGCGCCAGCCCGTTCAGGCAATGACGCTTGCCGGTCGGCGGCGGGCCGTCGTCGAAGACATGCCCGAAATGGCCGCCGCAGCGGCGGCAATGAATCTCGGTTCGCGACACGAACAGCGTGTCGTCGTCGCGCGTGCCGATCGCGTTGGGCAGCGATTCCCAGAAGCTCGGCCAGCCGG
>JAUYMV010000462.1 GCA_030698645.1 Mesorhizobium sp. | reverse complement strand
GGCGCTGGCGGATGGTGATGCGGTGCGTCACCTCCTCCAGCGTCTGCGCCGCGCCGAAGCGGTCGCGCGCCGACACCGGTTCGATGTTGGCGAACACCGTGCCGATCTCGCTCCAGATTTCGACATGGCCGCCGGCGCCGTCAGGCGCAGGCGACATCGCCTCCAGCGCCAGTTCGGTGCGCAGGGTGCCCGGATCGATGAGCACGATCGCCATCAGAGCCGTCCCGCGCGGTAGCCGGCGATCAGCCGGTCGAAGCCCGGCGGGATCGACACCGGCTGGCTGTCCGCGCCATACACGACGCGAAACTCGTACCAATGCGCCACCAGCATCAGGATGGCGCGCTTCAGGAGATCCGGCACGTCGGTCCCCGCCTCGCCGAAGCCGGCCGAAAAGTCGATCTCGATGCCGTTCAGCCGCCTTTCGGGCGCGACGTTCCCGGTGAAATGCAGCCGCGCCGGCCGCGAGGCGAGATCCGCCTGGTAGCTCGCCGGATCGACCAGCTGCGCTTCTCCCTCGGCGCCATAGACCGTCACCGACAGGATCTCGCGCACCGGATGCCGGCGCAGCCGCACGATGCCGGCGAACGGCCAGCGGTCGAGCGCCAGCCGCCACGCCTGGTCGATCAGCGCCATGCCGGTCTGCGCCTCCACCTCGGCGCGCGCCGCGCGGATCAGCCCGGAGAGCAGTTCGTCCTCGCTGTCATGCGCGACGCGCAGCTGCGCCTTGGCGTCGGCCAGCGTCACCGGCTCGGCCGCCGGCTCCACGGTTCGATAGAGCGTCATGGGCACCTCTGGTTCAGACTGAGGAAGGTGCGGCCCCGATGCAGGAGGGGACACCGGGGCCGCGGGGCAAACGCGCATGGGCGCATCTGCCCGAGACATGCGTGGGCTGCGGGCAGCGCGAGCCCGTCGTGGCGCAACGCCCCACCTCCCCCCTGAGGGGCTGAGCGGCCGGTTCGCGGAACGCGAACCCGTCATGCCAGTGGCATGACGGGAGGCCGCGAAGGACGCGAAGCGTCGGGTGGGGGTCGCGAGCGACAGCGAGCCAGCAAGACACCACCGTTCGCGCCGCCCCTCAACCGCCTGCCGGCACCTTCTCCCCGTGAACGACGGGGAGAAGGACGAGCTCTACCGTCGGCGCCCCCTCTCCCCGTCGTTCACGGGGGAGAGGGTAAGGGTGAGGGGCAGCGCAAGCGCTCAATACGGCCTGGCGCTGGATCGGCCGGATGGAAATTCGGGCCGGTGAGTCAGATGGCGTGGTTTTCGAGAACCGGAGCGCAGCGGACATTCAAGTCCGTGAGCACCGGAAGCGCAGAAAACCACGCCAGGTGACCACCGGCGCGGATTTCGGCCGGTCGATCAGGAAACCCCATACTTCAGCAGCTTGATCGCATTGAAGTCCTGCACCCCTCCCCCGACCCGCTTGGTCGTGTAGAACAGCACATAGGGTTTCGCCGAATAGGGATCGCGCAGCACGCGCACCCCGGTGCGGTCGACGACCAGGTAGCCGCGGCCGAAATCGCCGAAGGCGATCGGCGTCTCGTCGGTCGCCGCGTCCGGCATGTCCTCGGCCTCGACGACGGGAAAGCCCATCAGCATGGCGCGGCTGCCGGGCGCGGCCGGCGGCTGCCAGAGATAGTTGCCGTCGGCATCCTTCAGCTTGCGGATCGAGGCCTGCACCTTGCGGTTCATCACCCAGCTCGCATTCTGCCGGTAGCCGGCGCGGATCGCGTAGACCGTGTCGATCAGCACGTCGGACGCATGGCTCGCCGGCAGCGCGCCGGCGACGCCGGTCGCGACATAGCCGAGATTGCCCCACGACCAGGAGCCCTCCGCCACCACGGGATAATCGAGGAAACCCTTCGGCCTGTTGGTGCCGTCGCCGGTCACGAAGGCGGTGCCCTCCTGCTCGGCGAAGGCCGCCTCCACCTCGCCGGAGATCCACTGGTCCAGATCGACCGCGCTGTCTTCCAACAGCGACGCGGTCGCCGCCGGCATGGCGTAGAGCTCCATCGCCGGAAACTGCAGTTCGCTCAGCGTCGGGCTCGCCGTCTGCGGCCTGGCCGCGGTCTCGGCCACCCAGCCGGCCGCCGGACCGGTCAGCTGGAACGGCTTCTTCAGCACCGCGCTCGACACCTGGCGCACCGACGCGATCGAGCGGATCGGCGAGATGGCGGCGAGCCGCTTGCCGATCTCGGCTTCCGTCTCGTCCGGCACCAGATAGCCGCCATCCTGCGCCGAGCCATAGGACATCGCCTTGGAATCGAGCGCCCTGAGCTGCCGGTCGTCACCCGAGCGCACATAGGCCTCGAACGCCTCCTTGTGCTCTGCCCCAGCAAGGCTGCCCGCCTCGCGGTTCAGCGCCGGCCGCGCGCGCTTGAGCTGCAGCTGGTCGAGCGCGCGCTTCTGCTCGTCGAGCGCCCGGCTGATGCGATCGACCTTCTCGGTCGTCACCACATCCGCGCCGAAGCGCGTCTCGATCTGCGCCAGCCGCTCGTCATTGCTTTCCTTGAACGCCTCGAAGGCGGTCATGAATTCGCCGAAGGCGCCGGCGAGATCGTCGCCGGTGCCCTTCAGCTCCGGCGCGGGACGTGCATCGTTCACCATTGTCTGTCCTTTCCATGGAGTTGTCGTGCCGCCTCGCGGAACATCTCCACGAGAGTGACGGGTTGAGGCCAGTGCGGCGCATAGCGCAGACCTCGGTCGATCCGGCGCATTTCCGCCCGCCCGCCGGTCCAGGCCCGCGCGCGGGCGGCATGCTTCACCTGCGCGATGCGCGCCTCGGGCAGCATCGGGAACGTCACCACCGAGATTTCCCAGAGGTCCGCCTCGAGGATGCGCCGGACGCCGCTCTGGACGTCCTTGCGCGCGCGCACCGTGCGAAAGCCGATCGACAGGCCGTCGAGCGCGCCGGCGCGCATCAGTTGCAGCACCTCGCGCGACCTGGCGACGCCTGGCGTCAATCGCCCGCGCACGAAGAGGCCGCGCGCATCCTCGCGGATCTCGGTCCAGCGGCCGATCGGCTGGTTCGGATCGTGCTGGTAGAGCATGCGCACGCTCTCCGGCCCGCGCTGCCGGAGCGAGCGCCGAAACGCGCCCGCCTCGACCGCGTCGCGCGCCATGTCGACCTTGCCGAACAGGCTGGCATAGCCGGAAAACGCGCCGTCCGGCTCGAGGTCGGCAAAGGTCACGCCAGCAAACTTGCGCTCCACGCCGCGCCGCGTCGGATCGGTAGCCATGTCGGTCTCCTGTTATGAATGTTGTGACGGCCGCGTTCGCGCGGGTGGCGGTCAAGCCGTGCCGGCTGCCGACCATCGCCGCCGCGCCAGCGCCGTGGTGACTGGCGTGTGCCACCGGGCGTCATCCGCGGGCGTGTGCCGAGGTTCAGCTGCGGCCGATGAGTTCGCGCCGAGGCCCTTCGAAGAGCAATCGCCGAGGCTAGACTTCAAAGGCGGCAGATCCTCGGGACAAGCCCGAGGATGACGTGCGGCAGTGTTGCGCGCACCGCCAATCGCGTGAGCGCAACCACAAACACTCTACCCAGGCGACCCGCCCGTTCCCGCGCCGCGCGACAGCGCGCGCATGACGAAGCCGACCGCCCACCAGGCGCAGAGGCTGGCCGCCGCCGATCCGACCAGCATCAGCTCCGCCGCGCCGATCTCGCCCGCGATGCCCAGTTCCTGCGCGATCTTCAGCCCCGCCGCGCCGCCGAAGACCAGCCCCGACACCACCCCCACCGCGAACCTGATCGCCGCCTCGCGGCGTCCGGACGGCAGCAGATAGGCCAGCGAAATCGCCGACCCCGCCACCGCGCCCGCGCCCTTGGCGAGCCAGAGCCAGGCGGTTTCGGAGAGGGGGGTCATGGGGTGCTCCGGAGGAGTTGCGGCAGTCGGCAATCGGCAATAGGGAGTAGGGAGTAGGGAGTAGAAGAGTGGCTATCCTTGGCATGTCACCATTCGCCATTCGCCCTACTGCCTACTGCCGATTGCCGACTGCCGACTGCCGGTCTTCCCGCCTCCCATACCCCACCGCCTCCCGCTTCTCGTCGTCGCTCAAAAACTCCGCCGCCCCGACCCGCCGCCACAGTGCTTCCCGGTCGAGCGACAGGCCCTCGATCTGGTCGGCGTCGTACCAGAGCCGGACATCGGCCGAAAACTTCGCGCCCAGCCAGTGCGACAGCTCGCCGGCGATGCGGCCGATCAGCGGCAGCACGGTCAGGCGGTAGAAGGCGCGGTTGGCCTCCTGGTAGTTGGAAAACGTGTTGTCGCCGGGGATGCCGAGCAGCATCGGCGGCACGCCGAAGGCGAGCGCGATGTCGCGGCTGGCGGCGTTCTTGGCCTCGATGAAATCCATGTCCTTCGGCGTCAGCCCCATCGCCTTCCAGTCGAGCCCGCCGTCGAGGATGAGCGGCCGGCCGGCGCGGGCGACGCCCGAATACTGCTCCTCCAGATCCGCCTTCAGCCGGTCGAACTGCTCGTCGGTCAGGCCGCCGCCGTCCTTCGGCGCGTAGACCAGCGCGCCGGAGGGTCGTGCCGAATTGTCGAGCAGCGCCTTGTTCCAGCGCGCCGCCGCATTGTGCGTATCGAGCGCCATGGAGGCCGCCTGCAGCGGCGCGAAGCCGTAATGGTCGTCGAGCGGGTGGAACAGCGTCAGCTGCAGCGCGCCCGGACCCGTCTCCGGCCCAAGCGCGATGCGCCGTTTCGCGCTGCCCGCCCGGTAGTCGAGCGCCACCGGCCAGCCATTCGTATCCGCCACCACGCTCACCCGGTCGGGCCTGAGCAAATGCAGCTCCCGCGCCGCGCCAGCGTCGCCCGCCGTGCCGGCCTCAGCCAGTTCCGCATAGGCGTTGCCGGCGAGCAGCAGATGGCCGTAGAGCGTCTCCATGAAGGCCGCGCCCGATTGCCGTCCGTTCGGCCGCCGCAACAGGTCGAGCACCGGATGGTCCGCATGCTCCGCCTCGCCCTCGTAGAGCAGGAACGGCACGGCGGAGGCCGCCTCCGCGATCAGCCGCACCGCCCGGTGCACCACCGGATTGCGCATGAACCCCTCGCGCGCCAGCCCGGCATAATCGCGCCTGGTCCACACCGCGTCGCCCTGCATGTGCAGCGCGACGAAACCCGACGCCTCCTTGCGCTCCGCCACGCGCACCGCGCGCCGGGCAAACGGCCAGATGAGATTCATGAAATGATCCTTTGATTTTGGGCCTTGGCGCGACGCCCCACCTCCCCCTTGAGGGGCTGAGCGGCCGGTTCGCGGAAAGCGAACCCGTCATGCCGGTGGCATGACGGGAGGCTGCGAAGGACGCCGCAGGCGCGGGTGGGGGTCGCGAGCGAAGCGAGCCGGAAAGACTCCCGCCCTCGCGCGCCCCTCATTCCCTGCCGGACCTTCTCCCCGTGAACGACGGGGAGAAGGAGTCTACACCCCCCTGACCCTCGGTTCCCCCCGCCCGCGCAGCATCAGTTCGCCGACCGCCCAGACCAGCGCATCCACCCGGTCCGGCGAGCGGCCGGAGCTCAATCCGTTCGGACCGAAGTCGCACATCTCGTCCTCCAGCTCCGGGAAGCGCCGCGCGTGGCGCACGCGGCCCTGCTCGTAGAGCGCGGCCACCGGCTCGGCGCGCAGCCATTTTCCCCGGCTGGCGCGCACGGATCGAACCGGCACGGTTGCGTCCACCTGGCGCAGCACGGCCGCCACCATGTCGCCGCCCTGGTTGACTTCGGCGACGATGCAGTCCGCCTCGAGCCGGTGGTAAAGAGCAACTGCCCGCGCCGCCCACCCTGCCGGCGAGGCGCCCGAAATGGTCGCGTCGGCCAGCACCACGGCCTTGCCGTCGGCGTCCAGCCCGGCCGCCACGATGCCGCAGGCGTCCGAGCTTTTGCGCGCGCTCGCCGGCGGGTCGACCGCCACGACGATGCGCCCGAGCGCGCCGTCGACCGGCCGCGTCGCCGCCTCGATCTTGTCGCGCCTCCACAGCGCGTCCTCGCGGTCCTCGACCAGTTCGCCGTCGAGCTCCTGGCGGCCGAGCCTGGTCCCGCCATAGCGCGAGGACACCGCGTCCAGAAAACCCTTCGCCAGGTTTCGCGCATTGTCCTCGGTGCGCATCCGCGTCAGATGCACGCGCGGATGGCCCATCAGCCCCTTCAGGAGCTTGACCGGCCGCGGCGTTGTGGTGATCAGCTGCAGCGGCGCGCCGAGGCGCAGGCCGAACTGCAGCATGTCCCAGGTCGCCTCGAGATTCTTCCACTTGGCGAGCTCGTCGCACCAGGCCGCCTCGAATTGCGGCCCGCGCAGGCTCTCCGGATCCTCCGAGGAGAAGATCTGCGCCACCGCGCCGGTCTCGTCCCAGACGAGCCGCCTTCGCGTCGCCTCGAAGCGCGGCGGCACGCCGCGCGCCACCGTCCTGATCCCCGACGGTCCGTCGATCATCACCTCGCGCACGTCGGCCAGCGTCTCGCCGACCAGCGCGATCAGCCCGTAGCGGTCGAGACCGCGCTTCATCCCGGCATAGGGCGGCAGGCCGCGCACCAGCCCGTTCACCCATTCCGCGCCGAGCCGCGTCTTGCCGGCGCCGCGCCCGCCGACGACCAGCCAGGTGTCGGGCGCGTCCTCATCCAGCCGCCACAGCGGGATCTGGTCCGGCCGCGTCCGGCCGAACCACTCCGCCGCCACGTCGCCGGCGCGCGCGGCCGGAACGGTCCCGGCCACGAATCCGGACAGCTTCCGACGCCGCGAGTTCGAGGATCTTGTCGGTGATCTTGGCAAAGATGTCGGCGAGTTCGTCATCGCTCTTCGTTCTGTCCTGTTTCGCGCGCGCCGCGGCGAGCGCCTCCCAGCGGTCCATCATCCGGGCGAGCGCCGCCAGCCCCTCGATCTGCGCCTTGTCGATGCGCCCGCCGCGCCGGTCCGCATTGGCGATCAGCCGGCCGAGTTGGCGCGCGACGAAGCCGCTCGCATTGGCGAGCAGCTCGACCGGCTCCAGCCGGTCCCATTCGGGAACGCCCAGCCCCGCCGCCGC
>JAUYMV010000709.1 GCA_030698645.1 Mesorhizobium sp. | reverse complement strand
GAGGCTGGCCGCCGGTCCGGACAGGATGGTTTCGATCGGACGCGCGCGGGCGAAAGCCGCCGAAACCAATGCGCCGTCGCCGCGCACCACCATCAGCGGCGCTGCGATGCCGCGCTTTTGGAGGAAGCCCTCGGTCGCAGCGACCAGGCGGTCGATCATGGCGATCAACCGGGCGTTGAGCAACGTCGTCAACGCGCGGCGCGGACCGCCGAGCTTCGACGTCAGTTCGTGGCTAGCCGTCACCGGCAGGCCGGTCGCGGCGCGGATCATCTCGGTCGCGGCGTTCTCGTGCGCCGGATTGCGCGTCGCGAAATAGGCGCACACCGCGAAGCCGGAGACGCTTGCGCCGAGCGCCGGAAGCGCCGCTTCGAGAGGCCCGAGATCGAGCGGCTGCGCGTTGCCATGCACGTCATGCCCGCCGGCGCACGCGATCACCGGATCGGAACCGAGCGCGGCGCGCAAGCCATCGCGATCGAGGTCGGCATCGGCGAAGCCGATCATGACAAGCGCGACTCGACCGCCCTGGCCTTCGACCAGCGCGTTGGTGGCGAGCGTCGTCGACATCGAGACCAGCTTGATCGACGTTGGCGGAATGCCTGCCGCCTGCATCACCGCGTCGACCGCGCCGGAAATGCCTTCGGCCAGATCGTGGCGGGTCGTCAGCGATTTCGCCTTGGCGACGACGCCGTCGGACTCCGACCACAGCACGGCGTCGGTGTAGGTTCCGCCGGTGTCGATGCCGAGAAGGACCGGCGTCGGCCTGGATTTGCTGACCGTCATGAAGGGCCGTCCAACGAAAAGGGCGTGGAAATCTCCACGCCCTTTAGAGCAACGGTCCGGCTCGCGAAAGCGCAGGACGAACCGGTCTATGGGACCAGATCGATTTCTTCGGTCTCGCCACCGGTGCAGGTGTAGCAGCAGTCGCTGCACCTTTCGGCATTGTCCGGACCGACACCCCAATAGGTGCCCCGGTCGCCCGAAATCCACGCGCCATAGCAGATCGACTCGCCCTCGTTGCAGGACAGCGGGACGCTCTTGGTCTCGCCATCGTCGAGGTAGTAGACCTCGTTGCCGCCCGGCCAGACGTGATTGCGGTCCTGGCTGTAGAGCTCAAGCTCGACGGCATTGGGATGCGAGTTGCGGATGGAGAAGGTGACTTCGCCAGCGCTCGCGGCGGCCAGGCCGCCGAAGAATGCCGACACGGCCAGAATGGCCGCCATCAGGCCGCGCATGGCGACGGCGCGCGCGCCAGTCATGATGTTCATGATGTTCCCCCGAAAATTGTGCACGGCCACGTGACCGCAACATGACCATTGCATGGCCGGGACGGCGGGGGAATGCGTCAACCCGCTGAAACTCCGGAATTTTGGCGGCGTGGTAAAGGGGCAACGCTTGGCGCGGGACGCCGCGGGGCGACGCGCCAAGAGGCCGATTGCACGCGGCGACGGACATTCTTGCCTGAGCGAACGCCGGACTTGCTTCAGACGTCGAGGTTGGCAACGCTCAGCGCGTTGTCCTGGATAAACTCGCGGCGCGGTTCGACATCGTCGCCCATCAGGCGCGCGAACAGCGAGTCGGCGTCGGTGGCGTCGCTGATCTTGACCTGCAGCAGGGAGCGGACGTTCGGATCGAGCGTCGTCTCCCAGAGCTGCTCGGCATTCATCTCGCCAAGGCCCTTGTAACGCTGCAGCGTCAATCCCTTCTTGCCGGTCGCGAAGACCGCGTCGAGAAGCGCCAGCGGGCCGGTGATCGGCTCGTTGACATCCTTGCGGCGGAGCACCGGGGGCGCGGCATAGACCTCGCCCAGCCGTTCCGCATAGCGGTCGAGCGCGCGCGCGTCGGCCGAATTGATGAGTCCCATGTCGATATGCGCGTATTCGCGCACGCCACGCACCATGCGCTCGCAGATGAAGCCGCCCGGGCCTTCGTTGGACGGGCTGACGCGGCCTTCCCAGCCGCGCTCGGTTTCCTCGGCGATAAGGTCGAGGCGGGCGGCAACCTTCGCCGCCATGGTGATCGCGCGGGCCGGGTCCGAGGCGACCTCCGGATTGAGCGCGCCGGCGATCGCCGCCTGCTCGACGACGCCGCGATTGTAGCGCGTGTGCAGTCCGTTGATCAGCGTGCGCACCGTCAGCGCGTCGTCGACGACGCTGCGCAGATCCTGGCCCGCGCGCACCTCGCCGGTCGACAGCGTCAGCGTCGCCTCCTCGAGGCCCGAGCCGATGAGGAATTCCTCGAACGCGCTTTCGTCCTTGATGTATTGCGAGCTCTTGCCACGCGCTACTTTGTAGAGCGGCGGCTGGGCGATGTAGAGATGGCCGCGGTCGATCAGCTCCTTCATCTGGCGGAAGAAGAAGGTCAGCAGCAGCGTCCTGATATGCGCGCCGTCGACGTCGGCGTCCGTCATGATGATGATCTTGTGGTAGCGCAGCTTGTCGGCGTTGAACTCCTCGGCGCCGATGCCGGTGCCGAGCGCGGTGATCATGGTGCCGATCATGTCGGAGCCGAGCATGCGGTCGAAACGCGCGCGCTCGACGTTCAGGATCTTGCCGCGCAGCGGCAGGATCGCCTGGTTCTGCCGCGAGCGGCCGCCCTTGGCCGAGCCGCCGGCGGAATCGCCCTCGACGATGAAGAGTTCGGACTTGGCCGGATCACGCTCCTGGCAGTCGGCAAGTTTGCCGGGCAGCGACGAGATGTCGAGCGCGCCCTTGCGGCGCGTCAGTTCGCGCGCCTTGCGCGCCGCCTCGCGGGCAGCGGCGGCTTCGACCACCTTGGCGATCAGGATCTTGGCTTCCGCCGGATGCTCCTCGAACCAGGTGCCGAGGGCCTCGTTGACCAGGCTCTCGACGACCGGACGGACCTCGGAGGAGACCAGCTTGTCCTTGGTCTGCGAGGAGAACTTCGGGTCCGGCACCTTGACCGACAGGACGGCGGTCAGGCCTTCGCGGCTGTCGTCGCCGGTGATCGAAACCTTCTCCTTCTTGGCGATGCCGGAGCTTTCCGCATAGCCGGTGACCTGGCGGGTCAACGCGCCCCGGAAGCCTGCCAGATGCGTACCGCCGTCGCGCTGAGGGATGTTGTTGGTGAAGGCCAGCACGTTCTCGTGGTAGGAATCGTTCCACCACATGGCAACTTCGACCGTGATCCCGTCGCGCTCCGCCTTGATGGCGATCGGCGCGGTGATCAGCGGCTTCTTGGCGCGATCGAGATATTTGACAAACTCTTCCAGACCGCCGTCGTAGTGCAGTTCCTGCCGCACGACATCGGCGTGGCGCGCATCGGTCAGCACGATGCGTACGCCGGAATTCAGGAAGGCCAGTTCGCGCAGGCGGTGTTCCAGCGTGCCATAGTCGAACTCGACCATCGTGAAGGTCTCGGCCGACGGAAAAAATGTGATCTCGGTGCCGCTGCGGCCTTCGTTGGTGCCGGGCTGCCGGTTCTGTTCATAGGCGCCGGTGACCACCAGGGGCGAATCCGCATTGCCGTGCGTGAAGCTCATCTCGTGGATCTGGCCGTTGCGGCGCACCTTGAGCTTCAACCAGGCGGAAAGCGCGTTGACGACGGAGACGCCGACGCCGTGCAGGCCGCCGGACACCTTGTAGGAATTCTGGTCGAACTTTCCGCCGGCATGGAGCTGGGTCATGATGACCTCGGCCGCAGAGACGCCCTCGTCATGCATGTCAGTCGGGATGCCGCGGCCATTGTCGATGACCGTCACGGAGCCATCCGGGTTGAGCGTCACGGTGACGAGGTCGGCGTGGCCGGCGAGCGCTTCATCGATGGCGTTGTCGACCACCTCGTAGACCATGTGATGCAGGCCCGAGCCGTCATCGGTGTCGCCGATATACATGCCAGGCCGCTTGCGCACGGCGTCGAGCCCCTTGAGGACCTTGATGGAATCGGCGCCGTATTCGGCCGGTTCGATTTCCGCGTCGAGGGACGCTGGGTTCTCGCTGGTTTGGCTCATGAAATGCTTTCGCTCTGGCCCGCCCGGACGGGCGCGTACGGTCGCGCGAATCATGTGCGAACCGTGCACAGGATATAGGCGGTCCGGGGCCGGTTTCCAAGTTTTGGGGGCGGTTTGGCTGGGCGAAATGGCCGTTTTCGCGGAAATCCCCGGATTCTCGAGGCGCCGCAACTGTTTGATGCGGGATCAGCGCAGCGAGCGAACCGGGCAGCCGGGATGCCATTCCGAGTGGTGCGTTTGCGCTTTGGCGCCGCCGCCCTACATTGAGGCGGCAATGGGAACCTGCCGCATGGACGCTACGCCCACCCCTTTCGTGCCGCCCGCGCCGAAGCCGCGCAGCTCGCCGCCGTCTTTCCTTCAGATGATCCGGATCGTCTACCGTAACCCGCTCGAGCTGTGGGGGGAGCCATCCTACAACGAGCCATGGATTTCGGTCGGCGGCGTTGGCGGGCCGCTCGTCATCGCCAATGATCCCGGACTGATCCGCCACATCCTCGTCGACAATGTCAAGAACTACAAAATGTCGGAGGTGCGCCAGAACATCCTGCGGCCGATCTTGCGCGACGGGCTGTTGACGGCCGAGGGCGACGTCTGGAAGCGCTCTCGCAAGGCAATGGCGCCGGTGTTCACGCCGCGCCACATCTTCGGCTTCGCGGCGCCGATGCTGAAGCGGACGACGGCATTTGCCGACCGCTACGAAGGCCGGACCGAAACGGTCGATATCGCGCGCGACATGACGGCGCTGACCTATGATATTCTCGCCGAGACGCTGTTTTCGGGCGAGATCGCCAGCGAGCCCGGCGCGTTCGAAAAGCAGATCGACCGCCTGTTCGAAACCATGGGCCGCGTCGATCCGCTCGACCTGCTGCGCGCGCCGCACTGGCTGCCCCGCATCACGCGCATCCGCGGCCGCAAGACGATGGCCTATTTCCGCAAGATCGTCGCAGACACGATGGAGATGCGCCGCGAGCGGTTGACGCGCGATCCGGACGGGACGCCCGAGGATTTCCTCACCATGCTGCTCAAGGCCGAGGGACCGGACGGTCTGACGCGCGGCGAGGTCGAGGACAACATCATCACCTTCATCGGCGCCGGCCATGAAACCACGGCGCGCGCGCTCGGCTGGACACTCTATTGCCTGGCCGAATCGCCTTGGGAGCGCGACAGGATCGAGGCCGAGATCGATGAGGTGTTGGCGCGCGAGCCGGACCCGGTGAAATGGCTCGATGCGATGCCCTACACCCGCGCGGCCTTCGAGGAGGCGATGCGGCTCTATCCCCCGGCGCCGTCGATCAACCGCCAGCCGATCGTCGAGGACCGCTACAAGGACCTCGTGCTGCGCGAGGGGGCGACTGTTCTGGTGATGCCCTGGACGGTGCACAGGCACCGAAAGTTGTGGGACAATCCGGACGCGTTCATGCCGTCGCGCTTCCATCCCGAAAACCGCGACAAGATCGACCGCTTCCAGTACCTGCCGTTCGGCGCCGGCCCGCGCATCTGCATCGGCGCGTCGTTTGCCATGCAGGAGGCCGTCATCGCGCTCGGCGTGCTGATGTCGCGGTTCCGCTTCGACACTGTGGCCGAGACCAATCCGTGGCCGGTGCAGAAGCTGACAACGCAGCCCGAAGGCGGCTTGCCGATGCGGGTGACGGCGCGCAAACGCGGCTGACGGCGCGAGAAGAGTCGCGCGCCGCCATCCAATTCGTCACACCAGCGCGAAGACCCGCGCCGGTCCGCCGGTGCCGCCGCGCACCTTGGGCGCGCCGACGACGATCGTGGCGCCCTTGGCAGGCAGGTTTTCCAGATTGGCGATGCCCTCGATGCCGTAGCGGCCGGAGGGCAGCCAGGTGTTGTGGACGATGAAATCGGGCGACATGCCGAAGTCGAGCGACAGCGTGTCCACCGCGATCGCCTTGATCGACGGCCCCTCCATCAGCGCCTGCACGGCTTCGACGTGGAAGCCAGGGAAATGCATCACCTTCTTGTCGTCGGCATTGCGAAACTTGTCGGTCGCCACATGCGCGCCCCAGCCGGACAGCATGGCGACGATGGCGCCTTCGGGCAGGTCGCCATTGGCGGCGGTCCAGGCCTTCAGATCGTCCGGCGTCACCTGCGCGTCGGCGCTGGCGTCTGCCTTGGCGCGGATGTCGATCACGACCAGCGGCGCGACTAGGTCTCCCACCGGCAATTCGGCGACCGATTTACCGTCGGGCGTAAAGTGCAGCGGCGCGTCGATATGCGTCCCGGTGTGCTCGCTCAGCCGCCACTCGAACAGGTTGAACGTGTGCTCCTTGTGGTTGAACTTCTGCTCCATCCAGAACTGCTGGGCGCCGAAATAGGTCGGGAACATGTCGAAAAGCTCATGCGTCAGGTCCTCGGCCTTGGCCGGAGCCTGCGCGAAGAGCGGCGCCGGCGTCGTGGTGACCGCAAGCGCCGCGCCGGCGGCGGCGACGCTGCCCGTGAAGAACGACCTTCGGCTGAGCATGTTCGATTTGACGTTCTCGATGACGCAGTGGTGGCACATGTCGATCCCCTTTCGTGATTGTCGCCGGGGAAGATTGCGGCCGGCGCCGGATCGACGCAAGACGGATTTTGGCACGCTCAGCGGCGACCCTGGAAAATATTCTCGACATGCACCGGCCAGCGCCAGGGCAGCACGGCCACCATGTCGAAGCGCAGCGACAGCCTTGCATGGTCGCGTTGGCGCGCCAGCCAGAGGTCGGCTGCGCCCTCGATGCGCCATTCCGAGTCGCGGCCGATCGCCTCCATGGCGGCGGCCAGCGTCGGACGCGCCTTGACCTCGACGATGGTCACCAGATCGCCGCGCCGCGCGATCAGGTCGATCTCGCCCAGTTTGGTCCGGTAGCGAAGCGCGACGATACGATAGCCCTTCAGCATCAGCGCGAGTGCGGCCAGCCACTCTCCCCGGTGGCCGAGGCGGTAGGCGCGAAATCGCTTGTCGCGACCGTCAGCCGCCACCGCCCTTCTCCTTCAGTTCGAGCAGCCGGCGATAGAGCGCCGGCTTGCCGCCGCCGGTCAGCCTTGCCGCTTCGGCCGCTGCCTTCGACGCCGGCATTTCGGCGGCGAGCGATAGCAGCAGCCGATCTATGTCCTGCGGCGTGTCCTCGGCGGCGGCGGGCGGGCCGACGCAGACGACGACCTCGCCCTTCGGCGTGTCGGCTTCGGCGTAGTGGGCGGCGAGGACGGCGAGCGTTCCGCGGCGGAACTCCTCGAAGGTCTTGGTCAGTTCGCGGCCGACCACCGCGGGGCGGTCGCCGAGCACGGCGGCCATCGCGGCAAGGCTGTCGTCGAGTCGGCGCGGCGATTCGAAGAACAGGAGCGTGCCGGGCACGGCCTTCAACTGCTCGAGCCGCTGGCGGCGTTGACCATCCTTGACCGGCAGGAAGCCGGCGAAGAAGAAGGCGTCCGACGGCAGGCCGCTGGCGACGAGGGCGGCGAGCGGCGCAGACGCCCCGGGGATCGGCACGACGCGGATGCCCGCCTCGATCGCCTCGCCGACCAGCCGGTAACCGGGGTCGGAAACGAGCGGCGTCCCGGCGTCGGAAACAAGCGCAACCGATCGTCCGGCCGCCAGCGCCGCGAGCAGGCGCGGGCCGGCCTCGGCGGCGTTGTGTTCGTGATAGGGCACAGGGCGCTGGCGGATGCCGTAGCGCGACAGCAGGTTGCGGGTGACGCGCGTATCCTCGCAGGCGAGCACGTCGGCGGCGGCGAGCGTCTGCAGGGCGCGCAGCGTCACGTCGCCGAGATTTCCGATCGGCGTCGCCACCAGATAGAGCGCCGGCTCGAGCGGCAGCGCGGCGATCTCGGTTTCGCCGACGAGGAAGGTTCGCCGTTTCGGCGCGTCGTGGATCGCTGTGTCAGCTTTGTTGGCCATTCGGTTGTGTCGCATGCGTGTCCGCCGTTGGGAAGGTGGTCGACCTCTGCGGGGAGGAACATGCGGGGCGTGCATTTCGCGCCATCCATTCGCCACGATGCGGAACAAGAACCGAAGTCGCGTGTTTGAAATGTTCTCGGGAGGAAACGATGAGCAATCTTCAGATCAACGACAGTTTCGAGCCCTATTTCGCCAAGCGAAAGGAGGCCACGGAGGGCGCGTCGGCCCAGACGCCGACCCAGACGGAGATGCGCAAGAAAATGCAGGAACTGCTGCAGAAACGCGGTTCGGCGAAGCCGACACACAAGCCGACATTCCAGAAGTGATGCGGAGCGGCGTTTCGCGCTTCGACTGCACGCTGGCGCAAATCGAGCGCCAGCGGAGACAGGTCCGCCTTTCTCAAGCCGGACCGACAATCCATCCGACCGGGCGAATCGCCGCGAGTTCAGACCCTGATCGCGACCAGCACGGCTCCGGCGCCGATGAGCCCGACACCGAGCCAGTTCGTCGCCGATAGCCGTTCGCCGAGGAATGCGGCGCCGAAGACCGCGACTAGAACCACGCTCAGCTTGTCGATCGGCGCTACCTGGGCCGCCTGACCGATCTTGAGCGCGCGGAAATAGCAGAGCCACGATGCGCCGGTTGCCAAGCCGGACAAAGTGAGGAAGACCCACGTCCGGCTGGAAAGCTCGGCCGGCGACTCGAACTGCCGCGTCGCCGCGAGGATCGCGCCGAGCACAAGCAGGATGATCGCGGTGCGGATGAAGGTGGCGAAATCGGAGCCGACATTCTCGATGCCGACCTTTGCGAAGATCGCCGTCAGCGCTGCGAAAAACGCCGAGAGGAGCGCCCAGAACTGCCACGAATCGATGTTGACCGGCATGTTTCCCTCCGCATCGCCGCCAACCTAATCCTGACGCGCCAAATCCGCCACAACGGCATCGAGCACGATCATGCCGGTGGGCGTGGCGCGCAGGCGGGAGTTGCCGACCGGCTCGACCAGTCCCTCGCCCTGCAGCGTCGCGATGCGCGCCAACGACAGCGGCCGGCCGGACATCGCCTCGTAGCGGATCAGATCGATGCCCTCGGCGAGACGCAGTCCCATGATCAGGAACTCGTCGGCCTCCTCCGATCGGCTGAGGCTCTCGCCGCCAGTGACGCCATGGCCACCGGCCTCGACGAGACCGGCCCAGGTCTCCGGCATCTTTTCCGTGAAAGTGAACTTGCGGATGCCGTTCTCCAGAAAGCGGCCATGAGCACCAGGACCGGCGCCGACATATTCGCCATAGCGCCAGTAGACGAGGTTGTGCCGACTCTCGGCACCCGGCCGCGCATGATTGGAAATTTCATAGGCCGGCAGGCCGTGCGCGCCGGTGATCAGCTGCGTCACCGCGTAAAGCTCGGCGGCGCGCTCGTTGTCGGGGATGGTGAACTTTCCGGCGGCGTGCAGCGCATAAAAGCGCGTGCCCTCCTCGATGGTGAGCTGATAGAGCGACAGATGGTCGGCGGCGTGGCCGATCGCGGTTTCCAGTTCGGCGGCCCAGGCCTCCGGCGTCTGATCGGGACGGGCATAGATCAGGTCGAAGGACAGCCGCGGGAAGACCTCGCGGGCAAGCTCGATCGCCACGAGCGCCTCGGCGACATTGTGCAGCCTGCCGAGAAACCGCAGATCGGCATCGTTCAACGCCTGGACGCCGAGCGAGACGCGGTTGACGCCGGCGGCGCGGTAGCCGCGGAAACGCCCGGCCTCGACGGAAGACGGGTTGGCTTCGAGCGTGATCTCGATGCCGTCGGGCACCGTCCAGAGCCGCGCCACCGCATCGAGCAGCGCGGCGACCGTCGCCGGCTCCATCAGCGACGGCGTGCCGCCGCCGAGGAAGATCGAGGTGACCTCGCGCGGCCCGGTGCGGGCGCGGAAATGCGCGAGTTCCGCTTCGAACGCGGCGACGAAACGCTTCTGGTCGGGCGGCTGGTGTCGGACATGGCTGTTAAAGTCGCAATAGGGGCATTTGGCGGCACAGAACGGCCAGTGCAGATAGATACCGAAGCCTGGCCCGGCCGCGTTCATACGACGCCCAGATGCGCGCGGGCGAATTTCTGGAACGCGCGGGCGCGATGCGACAGGGCGACGGCCTGGCCGGGCTTCCAGCCATGTTTTTCCTCGGCGCTCATCTCGCCGAAAGTGCGCGCATGGCCAGCCGGCAGGAAGACCGGATCGTAGCCGAAGCCGCTGTCGCCGCGGGGCGGCCAGACGAGCGTGCCCTCGGCTTCGCCGCGAAAGTATTCCGCCTCGCCGTCCGGAAAGCACAGGCAGATGACGGCAACGAAGCGTCCGGTGCGTTGCTGCGGATCGAGGGCGGCGACCTTCTGCAGTTCGGCCTCCGTCTTTTCCATCGCCATCATGAAATCACGGCTGCCGTCAGGCATTTCCGCCCAGTTGGCGGTGTAGACGCCAGGCGCGCCGCCAAGCGCATCGACGACCAGACCGGAATCGTCGGAGAGCGCCGGCAGGCCAGTCGCGGTCGCCGCCGCGAGCGCCTTGATGTAGGCGTTTTCCTCGAAGGTCGTGCCCGTCTCGTCGGGCTCCGGCAGGCCGAATTCCCTGGCGGATTTCGCCTCGAAGCCGAACGGCGCCATCAGGTCGGCGAATTCGCGCAGCTTGCCTGCGTTGTGGCTGGCGACGACGATCTTCCTGCCTTCGAGTGCGCGCATCAGAGGCCCCAGATCGACGGATTGGCGAATTCCAGCGAATTGCCGGACGGATCGCGGAAATAGATCGAGCGGCCGCCCTGCGGCCATTCGAATTCGGCCTCGATGGCGACGCCGTGCGCGCCGAGGCGCGTCTTCCAGCCGTCGATTTCCGATTCGGTGGCGGCGAAGCAGAGATGCCCCTGCCCGACCGCGCCATGCGGCGGAACCGGCAGGCGGGCGGCGGGCGGCGGAGCGTCGCGGGTAGCTTCCGCATTGAAGAGGAGCACGATCGAGCCGCCGCACCTGAAGAAGACGTGCCGGCCAGGAACCTTGCCGGCGGGCTCGAGACCGAGAATCTCGCCGTAGAAGCGCTCGGCTGCGGCAAGGTCGGTCACGTAGAGCGCGGATTCGAGAACGGCGGAGGGAGTCATGGAAAACACCTCGCGGCAGGCCATGGGGAGTGGATATCCGCCATTCTAAAAGTTACTCGGGAATTACCCGATGGTCATCTTCTGCAGGTCGACCAGCCTTGCGATGCCCTTCTTGGCGAGCGCCATCAGGTTGGCGAATTCCTCCTCGGTGAAGGGCGCGCTCTCGGCGGTGCCCTGGATCTCGACGATGCCGCCCTTGCCGGTCATGACGAAGTTGGCGTCGGTGCCGGCCGAGGAATCCTCGACATAGTCGAGGTCCAGCACCGCGACACCCTCGTGGATGCCGCAGGAAATCGCCGCGACGTGGTCTTTCAGCACCTTGGAGATGTCGATCATCTTGCGCGCGGCCATCCAGATCAGGCATTCGTGCAGCGCGATGAAGCCACCGGTGATCGCCGCGGTGCGCGTGCCGCCATCGGCCTGGATGACGTCGCAATCGACGGTGATCTGCTGTTCGCCGAGCGCCTGCAGGTCAACGATGGCGCGCAGGGAACGACCGATCAGGCGCTGGATCTCCTGCGTGCGGCCGCCCTGCTTGCCGGTCGCCGCCTCGCGGCGCATGCGGTCGCCGGTCGAACGCGGCAGCATGCCGTATTCGGCGGTCACCCAGCCCTTGCCGGTATTGCGCAGCCAGCCCGGCACCTTTTCCTCCAGGCTCGCCGTGCAGAGCACATGGGTGTCGCCGAACTTGACCAGGCAGGAGCCCTCGGCATGCTTGGACACGCCGCGCTCGAAGGAGATGGCGCGCATTTCGTCGGGCTGGCGCTTGGATGGACGCATTTTTCGGAACTCGCTTCACGACTGAATGGAATTGCCGGCTTGTAGACGCGCCCCGCCCAACACGCAAAGGAAAATGCCCGCCGCCAGCCGCTTGTTGAGTTCGCACCGCAACAGACTATATTCCGGCTTACAGAAACGCGCCCGGATGCCATGACGAAACTGGTCATCGACCCAACCCTCCAGACGCTCGACGCGCGCTCGCGCGATATCTTCCGCATCATCGTCGATTCCTACCTGAGGGACGGTGAGCCCATCGGCTCGCGCAACCTGGCGCGCATGCTGCCGGCGTCGCTGTCGCCGGCGACGGTGCGCAACGTGATGAGCGACCTCGAGCAGCTCGGCCTCGTCTATGCGCCGCATATCTCGGCCGGACGCCTGCCGACGCAGAAGGGCCTGCGCTTCTTCGTCGACGCCTTCATGGAACTCGGCGATCTCGGCGACGACGAGCGCCGCGTGATCGAGGCGCAGGTGCGGGCGGCGGGCTCCGGCGCGACGCTCGAGCACATGCTGACCGAGGCCAGCCAGATGCTGTCCGGCATGTCGCGCGGCGCCGGCCTCGTCGTCGCGGCCAAGAACGAAGTGCCGCTGAAACATCTCGAATTCGTCCAGCTCGACCCCGCGCGGGCCCTCGCCGTACTCGTGTCTCAGAACGGCGACGTCGAGAACCGCGTCGTCGACCTGCCGCTCGGCGTGACGCTGTCGCAGCTGCACGAGGCGTCGAACTTCCTCAACGCCCACATTAGTGGCCGCACGCTCGCCGAGGCCAAGATCGAGATCGCCAAGCTGAAGGACGAGACCAAGGCGGCGCTCGACACGCTGTCGCAGGAGATGGTGGAGAAGGGGCTGGCGGTGTGGGCCGGCGGCAATGGCGGACTGCCCGCGCAGCTCATCGTGCGCGGCCGCGCCAATCTGCTCGACAACGTCACGGCGGAGGCCGACATCCAGCTGCTGAAGCACCTGTTCGAGGATCTTGAGAACAAGGACGGGCTGATGCAATTGCTCGACCTCGCCGAGGGCGGCTCGGGCGTGCGCATCTTCATCGGCTCGGAAAACAAGCTGTTTTCGCTGTCCGGATCGTCGCTCGTCGTCGCGCCCTATCGCGACAAGGATGCCCGTGTCGTCGGCGCGCTCGGCGTCATCGGCCCGACCCGGCTCAACTACGCCCGCATCGTACCAATGGTCGACTATACGGCGCAGATGATCTCCAGGATGCTGCGCTGAGCGCCATTACCCCTTGATTTTTGAGGGCTCAGCATCGATATCCGGCGCAACTCACGGACAATTGAAGCAGGATAGACGCGATGAGCGATCAGCCGAACAATGAACATGCGGAAGACCAGTACGGCGCCGATGTCGCCGGCTCGGAGGCCGAAACCAACGCAACCGCCGACTACGAAGCCTTCATGCGGCTCGTCAAGGAAAACGAGGAACTGAAGGACAAGGCGCTTCGGCTCGCCGCGGAGATGGAAAACCTGCGCCGCCGCACGGCGCGCGATGTGGTCGACGCGCGCACCTATGCGGTGACCAATTTCGCGCGCGACATGCTGAACGTCTCGGACAATCTGCGGCGCGCCCTCGAGGCGGTGCCGGAAGAGGCCAAGGCCTCCGGCGACGCCGGCTTCAAGGCGCTGATCGAAGGCGTCGACATCACCGAGCGCGCCATGCTGACCGCGCTGGAGCGGCACGGCGTCAAGAAGCTCGAGCCGGTCGGCGAGAAATTCGATCCGAACTTCCATCAGGCGATGTTCGAAATCCCCAATCCCGACATCGCCAACGGCACGGTGATGCAGGTCATGCAGGCGGGCTACCGGATCGGCGACCGCGTGCTGCGGCCGGCCATGGTCGGCGTCGCCAAGGGAGGCCCCAAGACCGCCGCGCCCGAGGCACAGGCGGCCGAACCCGGCCCGATCAACGAGCAGGCGGAGAAGGACGCCTGAGGCGGTGAATGGTGAATGGTACCTCGCTTCGACGGGGCTGAGCCGTCAAGCGGTCGACAGCCTCGTCTTTCAGCCAATTGTTGACCGTTCCCAATTCACCATTCACCATTCACCATTTACCTCTGGCCCGGCATCGCCTCCATGAACCCGATCCTCGCCTTCGACTATGCCGGCGTGGCCGTCTTTGCGGCCACCGGCGCGCTGGCCGCGTCGCGCAAGCAACTCGACATCATCGGCTTCCTGTTTCTGGCCAGCGTCACCGGCATCGGCGGCGGCACGTTCCGCGACCTGATCCTTGGCGCCACGCCCGTCTTCTGGGTGAACGATCCCGGCTACATCATGGTCTGCGCCGGCGTCGCGGTGCTCGTCTATTTCACCGCGCATCTGATCGAAAGCCGCTGGAAACTGCTGCTCTGGCTGGATGCCGTCGGGCTGGCGGCCTATTGCGTCCTTGGCGCGGCAAAGGGCCTGGCGGCGACCGGGTCGGCAACCGTCGCCATCGTCACCGGCATCCTGACCGCAACCTTCGGCGGCATCCTGCGCGACCTGCTGGCGGGTGAGCCATCGGTCCTGCTCCGGCCGGAAATCTACGTCACCGCGGCATTGACGGGAGCGGCTGTGTTCACCGGACTGAGCGTCGCCGGGATGCCCGATCTCGCCGCAGCGCTGATCGCCTTCGCGGCCGCCTTCATCGTGCGCGGTGGCGCGCTGAAATATGGCTGGACCTTTCCGCCCTATCGCTCGCGGCCCGGCCGGCGGCCAGAGGATATTCCGTGAGGGCTAGAGCAGGCCCGCCTGCTCGGCTGCCTGGCGCAGGTTCTGGAGCGGACGCGGGCCGATCTGCTGGATGACGAGGCCGGCGGCGAGCGAGCCGAGCTTGCCGCACTCCGCGAGGGTGCGGCCGGTCGTGTAGCCGAACAGGAATCCCGCCGCATAGAGGTCGCCGGCGCCCGTGGTGTCGACCAGTTCGGCGATCTCGATCGCATCGACCTGGACCGTCTCGCCGCCGCGCACGATGATCGAGCCAAGCTCCGAGCGCGTCACGATGGCCAGCTTGCAATCGTTGCGGATCAGGTCGAGCCCCGCCTCGAATGACGAGGTCTGGTAGAGCGCCTTCAGCTCGCTCTCGTTCGCGAAGACGATGTCGACCGTGCCGGAGCGCATCAGGTCGAGGAATTCGTCGCGATAGCGGTCGACGCAGAAGGAATCCGACAGCGTCATCGAGACTTCCCGGCCGGCCGCATGCGCGTGGCGGGCAGTGAGCCGGATCGCCTCCTTGGCGAGCGGCGGGTCCCAGAGATAGCCCTCGAAATAGGTGACCTTGGCGCCCTTGGCCTTGGCTTCCTCGACATCGTCAGGACCGAGTTCGACGCAGGCGCCGAGATAGGTGTTCATCGAACGCTCGCCGTCGGGCGTGACGAAGATCATCGAGCGCGCCGTCGGCGGATTGCCTGTGAGCGGCGCGGTGTCGAAGGCGACGCCGTGAGCGCGGATGTCATGGGTGTAGACCCCGCCGAGATAATCGTCCGAGACCTTGCCGAAGAAGGCGGCGCGCCCACCGAAGCTGGCGACCCCGGCAGCCGTATTGCCGGCGCTGCCGCCCGACGCCTCGATCGCCGGCCCCATCCGGCTGTAGAGCAGTTCGGCCCGCTGGGTGTCGATCAGGTTCATCGCGCCCTTGATGATGGTGTTGTCGGCGAGGAACTTTTCATCGCAGCGCGCGATGATGTCCACGATGGCGTTGCCAATGCAAAGCACGTCGTACTGGCTCATGAAAGATTCCACATCCGCGCCGACGGGTTGCGGGCGCTCTCTTCGAGCCGGGTTTAACGCGTCGGGCCGTGTTTGCAAGCCTGCCACGCCGCCGCGGGCGGCTTGCGCCGTGTTGGCGCAGCCTCTATCCCAGCCGGACCGGAGACCGTTCGCCATGATCATCGAAGCCGCACGCAAGGCCGCCAGCCGCATGTTCAGCGCGGAGTTCCGCCGCGTCTTCCTCAAGACGCTCGGTCTGACGCTACTGATCCTGGTCGGACTCTGGTTCGGTCTCCAGCAGATCTTTTCGGCCCTCGCGATGCCCTATCTCGAATCGTTCTGGCCCGGCATGCCGGCCTGGGCCGGCTGGCTCGGCCTGGTGGCCGCGATCGTTGCCGGCATAGGCTTCGCGCTGCTCCTCGCACTCGCCATCGCACCGGTCACGGCGCTTGTCGCCGGACTGTTCCTCGACGAGATCGCCGAACTCGTCGAGCGCACCGACTACCCGCTCGATCCGCCCGGCAGCGCCCTTCCCGCGCTGCAGGCGATCGTGCTCGCGCTGAAGTTCGTCGGCGTCGTCATCCTCGGCAACCTCGTCGCGCTGGTGCTGCTGTTCGTCCCCGGCATCAACATTGCCGCCTTTTTCCTGGTCAACGGCTATCTGCTCGGCCGCGAGTTCTTCGAGTTCGCGGCGCTGCGCTTCCGCTCCGAGGCCGAGGCCAAGGCGCTGCGGAAACGGCACGGCATGACGGTCTTTCTCGCCGGGCTCGTCATCGCGGGCTTTCTCGCAGTGCCCTTCCTCAACCTGCTGACGCCGCTTTTCGCCGCGGCGATGATGGTGCACCTGCACAAGGCGGTCACCGAACAGGATACGGCGGCGTCTGCCTGACGCCGACGTTCAGGCGATATGCGGACTTTCATGATGCCGGTATGCGGTTGGCACTGACCACGCCGGCCGCCGCCTTCCCGCGAACCCCTCGCCCGGTGTAGGCTGACGCGAAGCCAATCGTGGAGCCAGCCATGTTCGCCGATTTCGTCCTCGCCTCGCTGCACCATGTGCTGGTGTTCACGCTGCTGGCGATCCTCGCCACCGAATTCGTGCTGGTCAGGCCAGGTCTGCCGACCGAAACGCTGTTGCGTGTCATCCGCCTCGACGCCGTCTACGGCGCGATTTCGGTCGCCGTGATCACGATTGGCGTCGCGCGCGTCATATGGGGCATCAAGGGCTGGGAAGCCTATGTCTACAATGTCTGGTTCTGGCACAAGATAGGCGCGTTCCTGATTGTCGGCCTGCTCTCGATCGCGCCGACGATCCGCTTCATGCGCTGGCGCCGCAGCGTGGCCAGCGATCCCGGCTACGCAGTTTCGGATGCGGAGATCCGCGCCGTCCGGCGGTTCATCCACGCCGAGGCCGGCATCTTCCTGCTGATACCTGTCTTTGCCGCCGTGATGGCGCGCTACGGCGCCTGAGTGGCATCCGGCACGGCGCTCTCGTCGAGCGCCGCGATTTCCACGAGCGGCGCCGGAATGGACGTGGTCTTTTCCGCAGCCTTGCAGATGTCGGCGATGACGCAGGCCGGGCAGTCGGGCTTGCGCGCCTTGCAGACATAGCGGCCATGCAGGATCAGCCAGTGATGAGCGTGGCGCATGTATTCGCGCGGGATGATGCGGACCAGGATGTCCTCGACCGCTTCCGGCGTCTTGCCGGGGGCAAGCCCGATGCGGTTGCCGATGCGGAAGACATGCGTGTCGACGGCCATCGTCGGCTGGCCGAACGCCATGTTGAGCACGACGTTGGCGGTCTTGCGACCGACGCCCGGCAGCCTGGTCAACAGATCGCGTTCGTCCGGCACCTCGCCGTTATGGTCGCGGATCAGGGCTTCGGACAGCGCGATGACGTTCTTCGCCTTGTTGCGCCAGAGGCCGATGGTGCGGATGTAGTCGCCGACCCTGGCCTCGCCCAGCGCCAGCATCTTCTGCGGGGTATCGGCGGCAGCGAAGAGTGCGCGGGTCGCCTTGTTGACGCCGAGATCGGTGGCCTGCGCCGACAGCACGACGGCGACCAGCAGGGTGAAGGCGTTGACGTGTTCGAGTTCACCCTTCGGTTCCGGCCGCTGCACGGAGAAGCGGCGGAAGATCTCCGCCACCTCAGCCGGCGAATAGGCCGAGTGCGCGGGCCGTTTCGCCGCAGTCTTGCCCGGCGCGATGTTTTTGCTCTTCAGATTCGCCATGGTCCTCGTATAGTTCGACGCCATGAGCGACACAAACCACTCCGCGGCCGACGAGCCATTCTTCCGCGCCCTCCTGACGCCGCACCGATCGCTCGGACGCACCGGCTTCCGAATTCTGATGGGGACTTTGCTCGCCGGCTGGGCGGTCAGCGGGGTCATCTTCCTGTCGCAGGGCGCCTGGCCGGTGTTCGGCTTCTTCGGGCTCGACGTGCTGCTGGTCTATCTCGCGTTCCGCGCCAACTACCGGTCGGCGCGAGCCCGGGAGGAAGTATCGGTCTCGCGCACGGCGCTCGACATCCGCCAGTATGCGCCCTCCGGGCGCGTTCGCGCCCACCGCTTCAACCCGTTCTGGGCGCGCTTCTCCGTGTCGCGGCACGACGAGATCGGCATCACCGCGATGGTCGTCGAGGGACAGGGCGAACGGGTCTCGATTGGCTCGTTCCTGAACCCGGAGGACCGTAACACCTTCGCGGCAGCGTTCGGCCAGGCGCTCGCAACCGCCAGAGCGGGGTAGGTCCGGACTGCGCAAGAATCGGGTGGGAAACGCGCGGCGCAAGCGCGATATTGGCGGTCAAGGAGACATCGCCATGAACGCACGGACCGCAATTCTCGCGAAGGACATCACACCGCTCGCTGGCGACGCTGGCGCGGGGGACTACGAGAAAGTCCGCCGCGTGATCGAGAAGATCAGCCTCGACTATCGCGACCAGCCGTCGCTGGAGGCGCTTGCCGCGGATGTCGGCGAAACGCCGATCGGCCTGCAGAAACTGTTCACCCGCTGGGCCGGCCTGTCGCCCAAGGCCTTCCTGCAGGCGGTGACGCTCGACCATGCGCGCAAGCTGCTCGATGGCGGCCTGCCGCTGCTGGAAGCCTCCATCGAGGTCGGCATGTCGGGACCGAGCCGGCTGCACGACCTGTTCGTCACGCACGAGGCGATGTCGCCCGGCGACTACAAGTCGCGCGGCGCCGGCCTGACGATCCGCTACGGCTGGCATATCTCGCCGTTCGGCCGCGCGCTCGTGATGGTCACCGACAGGGGCCTCGCCGGGCTCTCCTTCAACGATCCGGGCGAGGAGCGCGCCGCCTTCGCAGACATGTCGGGACGCTGGCCGAACGCGACCTATGTCGAGGACATGGCGGCGACGGCGCCCTATGCGGTGCGCATCTTCGACCCGACGCGCTGGCGCGCCGAGGAGCCGCTGCGCGTCGTCATGATCGGCACCGATTTCCAGCTCCGCGTGTGGGACGCGCTTTTGAAGATCCCGATGGGCAGGGCCTGTACCTATTCGGCGATCGCCGGGCAGATCGGCGCGCCGAAGGCGAGCCGGGCCGTCGGCGCGGCGATCGGCGCCAACCCGATCTCCTTCGTCGTGCCCTGCCACCGCGCGCTCGGCAAATCCGGCGCGCTGACCGGCTATCATTGGGGCCTGACGCGCAAGCGCGCCATCCTCGGCTGGGAAGCCGGCCAGACGGCGGCCGGGTAACCAAACGGCAGGGCCTGCTCGTATTCCCTTGTCCGGCCAAAATCGCTAGCGTCCCGCACCTTCACGCGGGAGACTGTTCTTGATCACCGTCATCGGCTCCATCAATCTCGACCTCATCGCCGCCGTAGAGCGGCTTCCGGCCCCCGGCGAGACGGTTCCTGGCAGCCGATTCCAAACCGCGGCAGGCGGCAAGGGGGCGAATCAGGCGCTGGCGGCGCGACGGGCAGGGTCCGCCGTGCGCATGGTCGGCGCCGTCGGGCGCGACGCATTTGCCCCACAGGCGCTCGAACTGCTCACCGATGGCGGTGTCGAATTGTCGCTGGTCGCCGAGTCGAGCGAACCGACCGGCACCGCGCTGATCCTGGTCGACGCAAACGGCGAGAACATGATCGCGGTGGTGCCTGGCGCCAACGGCACGGTCGATCGCGCAAGGCTTGCCGAACTGTCATTCGTCGCGGGCGATCATGTCCTGCTGCAGCAGGAGATCCCGCTCGATACTGTTGACGCCGCGCTGACCGCGGTGCGCGAGGCGGGCGGCATATCGATCCTCAACATCGCGCCGTTCCGGGCGGAGTCGGTCGGCTTTGCC
>JAUYMV010000703.1 GCA_030698645.1 Mesorhizobium sp. | reverse complement strand
TCCATGTTCATCGCCAGGAAGGCGGTGAGCTGCAGGAAGCCCGGATAGACTTTTCGCCCGCCGCCCTTGTAGCGCCACGGCACGCGCGAGATGACCGAGCCCTTGAACCAGGCGAGCGATTTCGACACGGCGAACTCGTTGACCTCGGTCGGGCTCTCGCGCGGATCGATCGGCCCGGCCATCAGCGTCATCGAGCGCGGCGTGGCGGGGTGCTTTTCGGCCGACATCACGGCGACGGCGGCGAGCGCCTGCACGCAGGGCTGGCAGACGGCGAGGATGTGCGCGCCGGGGCCGATCTCCTCGAGGAAGCGGATCAGATAGGCGACATAGTCGTCGACGCCGAAGTCGCCGGCCGACAGCGGCACGTCGCGCGCATTGGTCCAGTCTGTGATGTAGACGTCGTGATCGCTGAGTAGCGTCTCGCATGTGCCGCGCAGCAGCGTGGCGAAATGGCCGGACAGCGGCGCCACCACCAGGACGCGTGGCTGCGGCGTGTCGACGTCCTTCCTGAAATGCAGCAGCTGGCCGAAGGGGAGATCGAGCGCGACCTCCTCGGTGACCGGCACGTCGCGGTTGCCGACGCGCACCGACGGGATGTCGAAGTCCGGCCGGCTGTGGGTCAGCTGGAAGCGGGAGACCAGTTCGAGGCCGGCCGCGACCCGGCCGCGGAAACCGTCGCCGGCCGCCCAGAAGGCCGACATCGCCGCGCCGCGCATGTTGCGCGCGAGGAACCGCATCGGCGCGACGAGATCGTCCTGGAACTGATAGGCCTGATAGAGCAAGGGGCAGACTCCTTCGACCCATGATGCCGCATTGCAAAAAAGCTAGTGCAATTCCTGCTGCGTTGCGAGAGGATTGTTTGCCGGGAATGGCGGGAGCGGAAAGCGGACGGATCATGGCGCAGGCGACACTGACGATTTCATCGAAGAACTACTCGTCCTGGTCGCTGCGCGGCTGGCTGCTGTGCAAGATGGCCGGGCTCGACTTCGCCGAAAAGCGCGTCGACATCGACGACCCGGAGCAGCGCCAGGAACTGCTGCTGCTGACGCCCTCGGTGCTGGTGCCGCGGCTGACGCATGACGGCGTCGCCGTCTGGGACACGCTGGCGATCGCCGAATATCTGGCGGAGACGTTTCCGAAGGCCGGCCTGCTGCCCAAGGACCGCGTGGCGCGCGCGCATTGCCGCTCGATCTCCGGCGAGATGCACGCCGGCTTCTACAATCTGCGCTCGGCCCTGCCGATGAACCTCAAGGCGCGCCACAAGGCGTTCAAGATCTTTTCCGGCGCCAGGCCGGATGTCGAGCGCATCAAGGCGATCTGGACGGAATGCCTGGCGGCGCATGGCGGGCCGTGGCTGTTCGGAAAGACGCCAACGCTGGCCGACGCCATGTACGCGCCGGTATGCACCCGCTTCCGCACCTATGCGATCGAGCTCGAGCCGGCCCTGCAGGCCTATTGCGAGCAGGTGTTCGCCTGGGACCTGCTCGAGGAGTGGAGCCAGGGCGCGGCATCCGAGCCCGACGAGATCATCGAACTCGACGTCGAGTTCTGAGGCCAAAAGCCCGGCCTGGCAGCATCTGTCAGGATATTTTACCTTTCGGTTGACAATCTGAGGTTGGGGCTGCATATTCAACCTTATGGTTGATTATAGCACGCAGGAACTCGACGCCGTCTTCCACGCTTTGGCCGATCCGACCAGGCGGGCGATGCTCGGCAATCTCGCCAGGGGCGCGCTGAAGGTCGGTGAACTGGCGGCTCCCTTCGACATGTCGCTGGCGGCCGCCTCCAAGCACATCAAGGTGTTGGAAGGCGCCGGCCTCGTGCGCCGCTCGATCGAGGGCCGCACCCATGTGTGCCGGCTCGACGCGCGGCCGATGCATGCCGGCGTCGAATGGATGCGACACTACGAGCACTTCTGGATCGACCGCCTCGACGTCCTCGAAAAGCTGCTGCGCGACGAGGACGCCGCGACCGCGGCGCACGCCAAACATTCATCCACCCCGACGAAGGGAGACGATTCATGACCGGACGGCCAAGCTTTGACGCCTATGGCGAACTGACCGAACCGGACACGCTGACCATCCGGCGCCTGCTGCCGGGCCCGTTCGAGCGCGTCTGGGCCTATCTGACGGAGAGCGACCTGCGCCGCAAATGGATGGCGGCGGGTGAGATGGAGATGCGGCTTGGCGGCGCCTTCGAACTGACCTGGCGCAATGACGAGCTGACCAGCCCTCCGGGCAAGCGGCCGGCGGAATTCGGGCCGGAACACAGCATGCAAGGCCGCATTACCGAACTCGACCCGCCCTACCGGCTCGGCATCACCTGGGGCAGCACCGGCGGGGTCAGTTTCGAACTGGAAGCGCAGGGCAGGAACGTTCTGCTCACGGTCACGCACCGCCGCGTCGCCGACCGCGCCACCCTGCTCAATGTCAGCGCCGGCTGGCACGCCCATCTCGACATCATGGCTGCCCGCATCGCCGGCACGGAGCCGGGCCCGTTCTGGGATCATTGGGCCGCGCTGAAGGCGGAATACGAGACCCGCATCCCGGCCTGAAATCGACTGCACGAACGATGATTGCCGGCCCGCGCGGCCGGTCCGAAAACCATGTCCAGAAAAGGAGAGCGACATGAACGACCAGCGGAACTTCACCACCTCGATCCTCGTCGACCAGACGCCGCTTCAGGCCTACGTCGCCATCACCAATGTGCGCGGCTGGTGGTCGGAGGAGATCGATGGCCCGACCGACATCGTCGGCAAGGCGTTCGACTATCGCTACCGGGACGTCCATCGCTGCCGCATCGAGGTCACCGAGCTCGTCCCGGGCAAGCGCGTCGCCTGGCGGGTGCTGGAGAATTTCTTCAGCTTCACCGAGGACACGACCGAGTGGACCGGCACGGACGTCGTGTTCGACATTTCGCGGAAGGACGGCAAGACCGAGGTGCGCCTGACGCATGTCGGGCTGGTGCCGGACTACGAGTGCTTCGACATCTGCTCGGACGGCTGGACAACCTACGTCAACGGCAGCCTGCGGGCGTTGATCGCGACCGGCACGGGACGGCCGAATGTCGGCGAACCGATGAACGAGAGCGAGCGGGCGCTGGCGGGATAGGTGGAATTCGACAAAGGCTTGCCCGATATTCCGCGTCAGATACCCCCTCCCCGATCCCCTCCCCTCAAGGGGGAGGGGGCCCCGCTGTCGCGTTCGGCACGGCCACCAAGCCGACCGAGCTACCGGCTCAATGCCCGCGCCGGCAAACGTCCCCGCTAGAAGCGGCCGTCTCAAGTTCCTTCACGCCTGGCTCATGCCGGTGAATGCGTATCGACGGGACGCTTCCTAGTTCGCACCCTGCGCATCTTTTCTGTGGGGCAATTCTCCCATGCGGATGGACGCCTGACGGCTAAGCTCGTTTGGAAAGGCGGCATCTGGCGCGGGCGGCTCACCGCTCAATCGCGCGGCATCGAGATAGGGCACGAAGAGCGATCCATCGGTCCGCTCCAGCCAAACCGCCCCCATGTTCAAGGCAGGGACCTCCAGAATTCTCAACTCGTAGACTGCGTCAGTGGATGCCGCCAACTTTCCCGCGACGTTCAGCGCTTCTTTGAAATTGAGGGCAATTGAGCCTCGTGTCAGATTATTGAAACGCGCTCCGCCCCCGCCAGCACCGCTCGCCAAGTCGAGATCCGCGGTCGCCACTTCCGGCCCGTCGGTCAGGAGATATCGCCAACCTACCTGCGTGGCGGCTGACAATGCGATATCTCGGGCCGCCGCGGCCGTATCGATCGTGAAGAGTGGAACCGGTTCGGAGATGTCGTAGGAGTCGGTGGCGCCTTCGACACTCACCGGAAAGGCGATATCGCTTAGCGATTGAACGAGGATATCGAGGTCGGATACCGGTGCCGCTGTCAGGTTGAGCGTCATGGTCATGCTCCAATCGCATCAGGATACAGCGGAAGGGCGGCCGAAGCCACCCCGGCCCCGGCCGCCGATCCAGGCTTGCGCACGAAGTAGCTATGAGTCCAAGAGCCGTTGCTGCGGTAGGCGGTCTCGAATACATGGCGCGGCAGGATCTGCACGCCCCAGATCGGATCATGCACGTGATAGTAATCGACGCCGTCGGCCGTTACTTGCCATCCCGCAATGGCGACAAAATGCCCGCCGCCAGAACTCCAACCAATTCTTGCGCACAACGGCCGCGTGGCGGCGATCTCGCGCTGAACGATCGGAAACGACTCGAGGCTGCTGTTCATCCTGCTTAGACAATCGACGATAGTCAGCGCCCGATCGAGGTACCAGGGCTGGTTACAGGGACCGCTGCTGCCAGATCCACAGCAGTCGCGACGGTTCCAGGCGGAGTTGGCAACTGTACATTGTGACCATTTGGAGGAGACGTCGAAATAGAGGGAGACGCTTGTGCTGACCGCAGCCCAACACCAGTTGCTTTCGGTCTGCATCTGCATCGTAAAAGGAATAGCAATCGGCCCCGCCGCGCCCCCTGAGGCGTCAGGAACCGCGGTTCGGGTTACACGGCCGATCGTCTTTAGAAAGGCAACAGGCGGTTTCATTCAGGATCACATGACAATAGTAATCGGGCAAGTTAGGATTGCTCCTAATGGAAATCAATTCTCTCAAGCAAACGTTGAACATTCAAGACGGAGCGAAGGCTCGATCCAATTTCAAACGCAACATAGTCTCACCCGAAATCAAGTGACCCGACCCTACCCCTTCAGCATCTCCGCCACCTTCGGGGCGAAATAGGTGAGAATTCCGTCGCAGCCGGCGCGCTTGAAGGCAAGCAGGCTTTCCAGCATCGCTTTGTCCCCGTCGATCCAGCCATTGGCGGCGGCGGCCTTGATCATCGAATACTCGCCCGACACCTGGTAGGCGAAGGTCGGCATTGAGAACTCGTCCTTGAGGCGGCGGATGATGTCGAGATAGGGCAGGCCGGGCTTGACCATCAGCATGTCGGCGCCTTCGAGAATGTCCTGCTCGGCCTCGCGCACCGCCTCGTCCGAATTGGCGTGGTCGAGGTAGTAGGTCTTCTTGTCGCCCTTGAGCAGACCCTGCGTGCCGATCGCCTCGCGGTAGGGGCCGTAGAAGGCCGAAGCGAATTTGGTCGCGTAGGACATGATGGCGACGTCGTGGAAGCCGTTGGCGTCGAGCGCGTCGCGGATGGCGCCGATGCGCCCGTCCATCATGTCGGACGGCGCGATGATGTCGGCGCCGGCGGATGCCTGGATGACGGCGGCGGCGGCGATCTGGTCGACGGTCTCGTCGTTGACGATGATGCCGTCGCGAAGGATGCCGTCATGGCCGTGGCTGGTGAACGGGTCGAGCGCGGCGTCGGTGATGATGCCGATCTCGGGCACCGCCTGCTTGATGGCCCGCGTCGCGCGGTTGATGATGTTGTCGGGGTCGAGGATGTGCGTCCCGGTCTGGTCGCGCAGGCGCATGTCGACGTTCGGGAAGGTGGC
>JAUYMV010000460.1 GCA_030698645.1 Mesorhizobium sp. | reverse complement strand
GAGAAGGGCGCCTTCACCGGGGCGCAGAACCGCTCGACCGGCCGTTTCGAACAGGCCGAGGGCGGCACGCTCTTTCTCGACGAGATCGGCGACATGCCAATGGAGGCCCAGACGCGCCTGCTGCGGGTGCTGCAGCAAGGCGAGTACACCACGGTTGGTGGGCGCACGCCGATCAAGACCGACGTGCGCATCGTCGCCGCCACCAACAAGGAACTGCGCACGCTGATCAACCAGGGACTGTTCCGCGAGGATCTGTTCTACCGGTTGAACGTCGTGCCGCTGCGCCTGCCGGCGCTGCGCGAGCGCGCCGAGGACATCCCGGATCTGGTGCGGCATTTCTTCAAGCAGGGCGAGATCGAGGGGCTCAACAGCAAGCGGATTTCGGGCGCCGGCATCGAGATGATGAAGCGCTATCCGTGGCCGGGCAATGTGCGCGAGCTCGAAAACCTCGTGCGAAGGCTTGCCGCGCTCTACCCGCAAGACGAGATTTCGCTGGAGATCATCGAGCAGGAGCTGCGCACCGGAGAACAGCCCGTGCCGGCCGGCAGCTCAACCAGCCTGCCCGACGACATCTCGATCGGCCAGGCCGTCGAGCACTATCTGCAGCGCTATTTCTCGGGTTTTGGCGAGGACCTGCCGCCGGCCGGGCTCTACCAGCGCATTCTGTCCGAGGTCGAGCACCCTCTGGTGCTGGCCGCCATGACCGCGACGCGCGGCAATCAGATCCGGGCAGCCGAGCTGCTCGGCCTGAACCGCAACACATTGCGCAAGAAAATCCGCGAACTTGGCGTCAACGTCTACCGGACGTCGCGCCAGGGCTGATCGACGTCAAATTGCCCAGCTCGGGCGCACTTGTTGCAGAATCGCCACAATGCGTTGCATAGGTGCCACGCAAATGGCGATGCAAACTGAATGAGCCAGGCAATCGAAACCGAACGAGCGGGACCGGCAGTTCCGGCCCTCGCGCCGGTCGAGGCACGCCGCCTCCTGGCGCTGCCCGGGATCGTCGCGATCGTCGGTGCGCTGGTTACCGCGGCAGGCTCCTTCGCCATCCTCATGGGCGTGACGCCAATCGCGCCGACGGGAACGACAACGCTGACGCTGATCGGCGTCAATGCGACGTTCAGCCTGCTGCTGATCCTGCTGATCGGGCGCGAGGCGCATCGCATCCTGATGGCGCGGCGCGTCGGAAAGGCGGCGTCCCGCCTGCATGTGCGCATCGTGCTGATGTTTTCACTGGTTGCCGCTATTCCGGCCATCCTGGTCGCGGTGGTCGCCTCCATCACACTCGATGTCGGGCTCGACCGATGGTTCGAGATCCGCACCAAGACCATCATCTCGTCCTCGCTGTCGATTGCCGAGGCCTATGTGCGCGAGAATGCCCGCAACCTTCAAGGCACGACGCTGTCGATGGCGAACGATCTCGACAATGAGCGCATCGTCTACAATCTCGACCTGACCGAGTTCCAGGCCGTGATGACCAAGCAGGTCAAGGGCAGGGCGCTGGCGCACGCCGCGCTCATTCGCGGCGACGGCAGCTTCATCGTGCGCGCCGATTCGACCAGCGACGTCGAACTGCCGGACCCGCCGATCGAGGCGGTGCAGACGGCGTCCGACGGCAACCCCGTGCTGATCGAGCCGCGCATCCGCAACATCGTCGGCGCGATCGTCAAGCTGCGCCAGATTCCAGACGCCTATCTCTACACCACCCGGCTGGTCGATCCGGAAGTGATCCGCGCCCGCCAGCTCGTGCGGTCCAATGCGACGGACTACCGCGAACTGGAAGGCAACCGCACCGCGACGCAGATCGCCTTTGCGCTGCTCTATCTCGGCCTGACGCTGATCATCGTGCTTTCGGCGGTCTGGACCGGCATCGCGGTCGCCGACCGCCTGGTGCGGCCGATCCGCCAGCTGATCGGCGCGGCCGACGAGGTGGCCACCGGCAATCTCGACGTCTCGGTGCCGGTCCGGCCGTCGGACGGCGACGTCGGGTCGCTCGCCGAGACATTCAATACGATGATCTCCGAGCTGAAGTCGCAGCGGAACGAGATTCTGGCCGCCAAGGACCAGGTCGACGAGCGGCGACGCTTCTCGGAAGCCGTGCTCGCAGGGGTGACGGCCGGCGTCATCGGCGTCGAGCCGGACGGCGTGGTCAGCATCGTCAACAGGTCCGCGGAGACAATGCTCGCCCTGCCGCCGGCCGAGACCGTCGGGCAGAACCTTCTCGCCGTTCTGCCCCATATCGGGCGGGTGTTCGAGATCGCCCGCGACTCGGGACGCGCGGTCTACCGCGAGCAGGTCACCTTCTACCGTGCCGGCGCGGAGCGCACGTTCAACGTACAGGTCACGCTCGAAGAAAGCCTGGATTTCGAAACGCGTTCCTATGTGGTGACGATCGACGACATCACGGATCTCGTCCAGGCGCAGCGCTCGACGGCCTGGGCGGATGTCGCGCGCCGCATCGCGCACGAGATCAAGAATCCGCTCACCCCAATTCAATTGTCGGCCGAGCGGATCAAGCGGCGCTTCGGCAAGGTCATCGTCGAGGACAAGGAAATCTTCGACCAGTGCACCGACACGATCATTCGCCAGGTGGGCGATATCGGGCGCATGGTGGACGAATTCTCGTCCTTCGCGCGCATGCCGAAGCCCGCGATGCAGACGATGGATCTGCGCGAGCCATTGCGCGAGGCTTCGTTCCTGGTCGAGGTCAGCCGCGCCGACATCAAGTTCGAGCGCCAGTTCGGCGATGCGGCGCTGATGGGCACGTTCGACAACCGGCTGATGGGCCAGGCGCTCGGCAACGTCATCAAGAACGCCGCGGAGGCGATCGATGCCAGGGAACCGGACGACACTGCGCTCGGGGTCATCCGCATCCGCGCCATGCAGGCGCGCGGCTTCATCGCCATCGACGTGATCGACAACGGACGCGGCCTGCCACGTGAAAACCGGCAGCGTCTGCTCGAGCCCTACATGACGACTCGCGAAAAAGGCACGGGTCTCGGCCTCGCTATCGTCAAGAAGATTGTCGAGGACCATGGTGGCCGACTCGAATTGCATGACGCGCCGGCGGATTTCCACGGCGGCAAGGGGGCGATGATCCGCATCATACTGCCGGGTGCGGCGGCACCCACGAAGACCGTGCCGGGCGACAAGCGCCCGGAAAATGAAAAAGAACCGGAAAAGGCTGAAAATGGCGTCTGACATCCTCATCGTCGACGACGAAGCAGACATCCGCGACCTGGTAGCCGGAATTCTTGGCGACGAGGGCCATGAAACACGCACGGCGCACGATGCCGACAGCGCGCTTGCGTCGATCTCCGATCGCGCCCCGCGCCTGGTGTTTCTCGATATCTGGCTGCAGGGCTCGCGGCTCGACGGACTGGCGTTGCTCGACGAAATCAAGGTCATGCATCCGGATCTGCCGGTTGTGATGATCTCCGGCCACGGCAATATCGAGACGGCGGTTTCCGCCATCCGGCGCGGTGCCTATGACTTCATCGAGAAGCCGTTCAAGGCGGACCGGCTGATCCTGATCGCCGAGCGCGCGCTCGAGACCTCTAAGCTCCGGCGCGAGGTCTCGGACATGCGCAAGCGCACCGGCGAGACATTCGACCTGGTGGGATCGTCTCCGGCGATGAACCAGTTGCGGCAGACGATCGAGCGCGTCGCCCCGACCAACAGCCGCATCATGATCATCGGCCCGTCCGGCTGCGGCAAGGAAATGGTCGCGCGCGCCATCCATGCCAATTCGGCGCGCGCGGGCGGGCCCTTCGTGTCGGTCAATTCCGCCGCGATCACGCCGGAGCGCATGGAAGTCGAGCTGTTCGGCACCGAATCAAACGGCGCGGAGCGCAAGGTGGGCGCGCTCGAGGAAGCGCACCGCGGAATTCTCTACCTCGACGAGGTCGCCGACCTGCCGCGCGAGACGCAGGCCAAGATCCTGCGCGTCCTGGTCGACCAGCAGTTCGAGCGGGTCGGCGGAACCAAGCGCGTCAAGGTCGACGTGCGCATCATCTCCTCGACGGCGCAGAACCTGGAGGCGATGATCGCCGACGGCCGCTTCCGCGAGGATCTCTACCACCGCCTGGCCGTCGTGCCCGTCCTGGTGCCCGGACTGTCGGAACGCCGCGAGGACATACCGATGCTGGTCAACCACTTCATGACGCTGATCGGCGAACAGGCGGGCATCAAGCCGCGCCGCATGGGCGAGGACGCATTGGCCGTGCTGCAGGCGCACAACTGGCCGGGCAACGTCCGCCAGTTGCGCAACAATGTCGAGCGCCTGATGATCCTGGTGCGCGGCGACGATGCGGCGACGCCGATCACCGCGGATCTGCTGCCTTCGGAGATCGGTGACGTCATGCCGCGCGCGCCGAACCAGTCGGACCAGCACATCATGGCGCTGCCGCTGCGCGAGGCGCGGGAGCTGTTCGAGAAGGAATACCTGATCGCGCAGATCAACCGCTTCGGCGGCAATATCTCGCGCACCGCCGAGTTCATCGGCATGGAGCGCTCGGCGCTGCACCGCAAACTGAAGTCGCTCGGGGTCTAGCAGGCGCAACCGCCTGGATCGGCGCCGCGCAGGAGGGGAACACCATGCCGCGAACAGCCTATGTCAACGGTCGATATGTCGCGCACCGAGATGCGGCCGTTCATATCGAGGACCGCGGCTATCAGTTCGCCGACGGCGTCTACGAGGTCTGCGAGGTGGCGCGCGGCAATCTGATCGACATGACACGCCATCTCGACCGGCTCGGCAGGTCGCTTGGCGAGTTGCGCATCGACTGGCCGATGCATCGTTCCGCGCTGACGGTCGTGTTGCGCGAGGTCGTGCGGCGCAACGGCGTGGAGAACGGGCTGGTCTACGTGCAGGTGACGCGGGGGGTCGCTAGCCGGGACTTCCTGTTTCCGGCGCGCACCGCACCGTCCCTGGTCGTCACCGCCAAGAAGGTCGATCCGGGCCTTGCCGCGAAACGCGCCGAATCGGGCATCAAGGTGATTACCCTGCCGGAAAGCCGCTGGGATCGCGTCGACATCAAGTCCGTCGGGCTGCTGCCCAATGTACTTGCCAAGCAGACCGCCAAGGAAGCCGGCGCGCAGGAGGCATGGTTCGTCGATACCGAAGGTTATGTGAAGGAGGGCGGGTCGTCGAATGCGTGGATCGTGACGACGGATGGTCGCCTGGTCACCCGGCCCGCGGAGCATGGAATCCTGCGCGGCATAACCCGCACCACGCTCTTCGACGTTGCCGCCAGGCTGGGACTGACGATCGAGGAGCGCGGCTTTTCCGTCGCCGAAGCGAAGTCTGCCCGGGAAGCCTTCATCAGTTCCGCCACCACCATCGCGATGCCGGTCGTGGAAATCGACGGCGCCCCTGTGGCCAACGGCCATCCGGGCTCGGTCGTCCTTTCGCTGCGGCAGGCTTTTTTTGACATTGCGGAAAAAACGCAAGCCTGATACCGCACAAAAGGATCGAATTTCCCAGTTGCCGATGTACCTGTCGTATCGTTCGGGGCCGTTTCGTCCCGTGCGCTTGACAACAGAAGACATGTTCGGTGCACTAGGGTAAATCGCGGGGCAGGGTGAAAGATAAAAACAATGGCGGAACGGTCGCAGAATCTTCAGGATCTATTCCTGAACTCGGTTCGGAAGAGCAAGAACCCACTCACCATCTTTCTGATCAACGGCGTGAAACTCACCGGTGTGGTGACGTCGTTCGACAATTTCTGTGTGCTGCTGCGCCGTGACGGACATTCCCAGCTGGTCTACAAGCATGCGATATCGACGATCATGCCTAGCCAGCCGGTTCAGATGTTCGATGGTGAAGAAGGCGCCTGATTGGCCGACAGGAAAACGGACGACGACCGCCACGACCCGAAAGGGCCGGCCAGCGGCGTGACGGATGGCAGTACCGGGCGCGCGGTCATCGTGGTGCCGGTCCTGACGCGCCAGTTTCGCACCGACGATTCCGGTGATTCGTCGTCGCGCCCGCGCCTGGCGCGCTCGGCCGAGGCGCGGCTCGACGAGGCGGTGGGTCTCGCCCGCGCGATCGATCTCGATCCGGTCCATACCGAAATCATCACCGTGTCCGTGCCGCGCCCGGCAACGCTGATCGGCACCGGCAAGATCGAGCAGCTTGCCGAAATCATCGAGGAGAAGAAGGCGGACCTGGTCGTCGTCGACCACCCGCTGACCCCGGTGCAGCAGCGCAATCTCGAAAAGGCGCTGAAGGCCAAGGTGCTCGACCGCACCGGCATCATCCTGGAAATCTTCGG
>JAUYMV010000459.1 GCA_030698645.1 Mesorhizobium sp. | reverse complement strand
TGCTGGACATCTTCCTGGCGCACTACACCGCCGCCATCCCCGGCCGTTCGGCGCCCTTCCCCGGCGTCGTCGACGCCATCGCGCGCTTCCGCCAGGCGGGCTACCTTCTTGCCATCTGCACCAACAAGACCGAGCGGCTGGCCAGGAGCCTGATGCGTGCGCTGGCGCTGGACCGCGAGTTCGCCGCGATCTGCGGCGCCGACACGTTCGGCCACAGGAAGCCCGACCCGCGCCACCTGCTGGACACCATTGCGATGGCCGGGGGCGACCGCGAACAGGCGCTGATGGTCGGCGATTCACGCACCGACATCGACACCGCCAAGGCGGCCGGCATCCCGGTGGTCGCCGTCGATTTCGGCTACACCGACCGCCATGTGCGCGAGGTCGAACCGAGCCGGGTGATCTCGCATTTCGACGAACTGACACTGTCGCTGGCCGATCGCCTCATCAGATCGGCCGCCTGACCTGCAAGACCCGCAAAGGCGGGACCTCCGCCGGTTTCTTTTCGCCGGCAATGTTGACGAAGCCCCCGCGCGCCCTCTATATCGCCGCCAGTCCGGGGCGTTGCCCTCAGGGCGGGCGATTAGCTCAGCGGGAGAGCACACCCTTCACACGGGTGGGGTCGCAGGTTCAATCCCTGCATCGCCCACCATTCCGCCAGTCCCAGGCAACCGAGATGTCGTCAGCGCGGTTTGCACTGGGCTAAGGTATTGCGGCCACCATCCAAAGCTTCCAATCGTGGACCGGGCGAATTGCGCGCCGTCTATACTGCGAAGGCGGTGCAGGATGAAGGGGAAGTGGTCCCCGCGCACGAGCAAATCCGCGCATCTTTCTGTCGGTGATGCATCCGTTCCGCGCGGATCCCGCGCTTCAAGACGGCTGCACTGACGTATCGCGACGGCCCCTGCCCAAAAAAATGTGCTATTTTCGCAACAGCTCGAAAGGGTCCATCGATTTGGAACGGCCAGAAGTCGTCGCATGCCTTGACGCAGCGGCATGCCGGCCGGCCCACCCGCGCAAGCCGCAGATCGCCGAACCCGCTCAGTCCTCCCGGCCGTAGACATAGGCGCGGATCGTTCCCTTGACCTTCTCGCCCAGCATATGCGCGAACTCGTAGCTGAGATGATGCTGGTCCCAGGTGAACGGGATATCGCCGACCACCGATTGGCATCCTGTCCCATCCGGCGCGCAGAGCGCATCCCGCTTGCTGACGAAGAGATAGCCGTATTCCGCGACCGTTTTCTTGAGTTCGTCCTCGTAGAGGAACCGGCCCGCCTCGAATTCCGGCCGGAGGCAGTCCCGGGTGCCCAGACGCTCGATGATCTCCCAGCACATCGTGTTGAGAGTGACGTAGTTGCCGAACACGACGACCTTGGAGGCGGGAGCGGCCGCGTTCACCGCGTCGAGAAATTCGCGCAGATGTTTTGGCGTATACCTCCCCCACCACACGCTGACGACGATCACGTCGAATGTCGCCAGAGACTCCGGCGACACCCGCCGCCTGTTGAACTCGACGCAGCGCGGCTGGAAATCGTTTGCCAGGATCGATGTCGCCGGAAAAGGCGGGCAGCCGGGCAGGCTGTCGAAAATGACCTGCTCGCCACCCAACGCCGGCATGATGATGCTGAGCCCGTCGCCGCCGTGGCTGTTGCCCATCACAGCGACGCGAAGCCGGTCCGTCCTCGGCGCATCGATACACGCCTGCATATTCATGGAGGGACAGATCCTGCGAAAGTCCGTCATGCGCTTCGCCTGGATCTGGCTCTGGACGAAGCCGGCCGGAAAGTAGTTCGGCGACCGCCCCGCCCAGCCTTGCCCCCACCAGATCGCGCCCGCCAGCGCC
>JAUYMV010000682.1 GCA_030698645.1 Mesorhizobium sp. | reverse complement strand
ACCATTCCGGACACCGATTCAGCAAGCTCGGCACCCCTTTCGTTCGAAAGCACCCTCAAGGAACTGGAGGGCATCGTCGCAGCAATGGAAGCGGGCCAGATGCCCTTGCAGGATGCGCTGGACGCCTACAAGCGCGGCGTTACGCTACTGCGCCAGTGTCAGGACACCCTGACCGCGGCCGAGCAGCAGATAAGCATTCTGGATGCCTCCGGCCTGCGCGACTTCGAGCCGGAATCCCGCGGCGAACAGGCGGACTGACAGCGATGGATTTTTCGACCTGGATGTCCGGCATCCAGCAACGCACCGAAGTGGCACTGGCTGCCGCATTGCCGTCACCGGACCTTGCGCCGACCCGCCTCCATCTGGCAATGCGCTATGCAGTGCTGGGCGGCGGCAAACGCGTCCGCCCCCTTCTTTGCCATGCCGCCGGTGCCGTGTTCGGCGTCGACAGCGCCCTGCTCGACGCGCCCTCGGTCGCCGTCGAGCTGATCCATGCCTATTCGCTGGTGCATGACGACCTGCCCTGCATGGACGACGATGTCCTGCGCCGTGGCAAGCCTACATGCCACGTCGAGTTCGACGAAGCCACCGCGCTGCTGGTCGGCGATGCGCTGCAGGCGCATGCCTTCCAGACGCTCGCATCCCGCCTCGCCGGCATCGCCCCGGCACGCCAACTGGAAATGCTGCATCTTCTGGCTGCCGCCTCCGGATCGCGCGGCATGGCCGGCGGCCAGGCGCTCGATCTCGACGCCGCGATCGACCGGCCCGGCGAGGCCGGCATCATCACGCTGCAGGCGATGAAGACCGGCGCGCTGATCCGCTTCGCCTGCGAGGCGGGCGCCATCGTCGGCGGCGCCGCGCCGTCGGACCGCGAGCGCCTCGCCGAGTTCGGCTCCGCAATCGGTCTCGCCTTCCAGCTCGCCGACGACCTGCTCGACCTGACCGCCGACAGTTCCGCGATGGGCAAGGCGACGGGCAAGGACGCCGCCGCCGGCAAGGCGACGCTCCCCGCTTTGCACGGCGCCGACTGGACCCGCCGCCAGCTCGCCGGTCTCGTCGCGCAGGCGCACGACCTTCTGCGCCCCTTCGGCGACTCCGCCGCGCTGCTCAAGGCCGCCGCAACATTCGTCGCCGAGCGGAAGAGCTGACGCCCCCTGTCGCATCTATCGGTTCCGCATCACCACGCACGAGCCGCCCGCGCCGCGCAATTGCTGGCAGATGATGTCGGCATTCGCCCGGTTGTCGACGCCGATGCGTACCGCATAGATGCCGCGCCGCGCATAGCCGACGCGCACGCGGCTGACGACAGGCTCGTAGTCGGCGAGCAGCGGGCTCACCCGCGCCTTCATGCGCTGATACTGCCGGATCGCCGCGGTGCGCCGGAAATTGCCGGCGACCTGCACGCCCCAGGGTTTGGTGTGGACGCTCGCCATCGCGATCGTCGCCGACATCGTCGCCGGCATGGCCCGACAGGCGGCGTCGAACCCGGTGTCGGCGTCGAGCGGCCGGGCGGTGCCGGCATAGCTCCTCTCGGTGAAGACGTCGGCCGGCTCGCCCATGATGTCGAGCACGTAGTTCTCCGTCTCGAGCGGCAGGAAGCCGCCCGCCGCCAACCAGCGCGACACCCGCCCCTCGCCGGAATTGTAGGCCGCCGACGCCAGCCCGAGATTGCCGAAGCGCACCCTCATCTCGGCCAGATATTTGGCGCTGGCCGGAATCGCCAGCTCAGGATCGAAGGAATCGTCCAGCCCGCGCATCGCGGCGGTTCCCGGCATGAACTGCGCGATCCCCTCCGCGCCCGCCGGCGACACCGCATCCGGATCGAACCGGCTCTCCTTCCAGATCAGCCGCGCGAAATAGTCCTCGGGCAGCCGGTTCAGCCGGGCATGCACCCAGATCAGGTCGCAGATGCGGTCGATGGTGATGGGGGGCTTGGCGGCGGCGGCAGTGGATTGGGCGGAGGCGGCGGAGGTTAGGACCGATAAGGCCAAGGCCGCGCCCATGAACCCCCACCCCGTACCCCTCCCCACAGGGGGGAGGGGGATTCTGCGGCGTCGGCGACCCCCTCCCCCTTGCGGGGGTCCGAAGGACGGGCGAGACCCGTGGCTCGCCCCGGCAGGGTACGGGGTGGGGGTATTCGTAGAGCGTACGCCCTCCAACCCACCCCTACTCCGCCGCCGCGCCATCCGCAGTCCGCCCAAACCGCTTCTCGATATAATCCGCCACCATCGCCTCGAAATCCGCCGCGATATTGGCGCCGCGCAGCGTCGCCGCCTTCTTGCCGTCGATGAAGATCGGCGCCGCCGGCGTCTCGCCGGTGCCGGGCAGCGAGATGCCGATGTCGGCATGTTTCGATTCGCCCGGCCCGTTGACGATGCAGCCCATCACCGCGACCTTGAGGTTCTCGACGCCCGGGTACTTCTCCTTCCACACCGGCATGTTCTTGCGCAGATCGCTCTGGATCTTCTGCGCCAGCTCCTGGAACACGGTCGAGGTCGTCCGCCCGCAGCCCGGGCAGGCCGCCACGATCGGCACGAACTGGCGGAACCCCATCGTCTGCAGCAGCTCCTGCGCCACCTGCACCTCGCGCGTCCGGTCGCCGTTCGGCTCCGGCGTCAGCGAAATGCGGATCGTGTCGCCGATGCCCTGCTGCAGCAGGATGCCCATCGCCGCCGACGAGGCGACGATGCCCTTGCTGCCCATGCCGGCCTCGGTCAGGCCGAGATGCAACGCGTGGTCGCTGCGCGTCGCGAGCTCGGCATAAACCGCGATCAGGTCCTGCACCTGGCTGACCTTGGCCGACAGGATGATTTTTTTGCGCGCCAGCCCGATCTCCTCGGCCAGTTCCGCCGAGATCAGCGCCGACTGCACGATCGCCTCGCGCATCACCTCCTCGGCGGTCAGCGGAAAGCCCTTCGCCTGGTTGTCGTCCATCAGCCGGGTCAGCAGGTCCTGGTCGAGCGAGCCCCAGTTGACGCCGATGCGCACCGGCTTGTCGTGCCGGATCGCCATCTCGACGATGTCGGCGAACTGCCGGTCGCGCTTCTCCTTGAAGCCGACATTGCCCGGATTGATGCGGTATTTCGCCAGCGCCTCGGCGCAGGCCGGATGGTCGGCGAGCAGCTTGTGGCCGATATAGTGGAAATCGCCGATCAGCGGCACGAACACCCCGACGCGCTCCAGCCGCTCGCGGATGCGCGGCACGGCGGCGGCCGATTCGTCGCGGTCGACCGTGATGCGCACCAGCT
>JAUYMV010000680.1 GCA_030698645.1 Mesorhizobium sp. | reverse complement strand
AAATGTTGGTGAAACGACGTGGCGCTCATGCCCGCGGTCCTGGCAAGGTCGGGCAGGGTGAGCGGTGAGCGGAACTCGCAGCGCAGCCGGCGAATGGCCTTGGCGACGCGACTGGCGTGGCTGTCCATGACGAGCAGGCTGCGCAGCATCGTTCCGGCGGGCGACAGCAGGAGCCGGTAGTGAATCTCGCGCAACGTCGCCGGCCCCAGGACCTCGGCATCAAGCGGGGCATCCAGAAGGTCGAGATAGCGTTCGAGCGCCCGCAGCAGGGCCGGCTCCGCCCGCCCGACCGCAAGGGAGCGTCCCTCGGTTTCGGGCAGAACCAGATCGGCCAATTGCTCGTAAAGGCCCCGCACAAGCCCGAGATCGAGCCGCAGGATCACCGCCAGGTAGGGTTCTTGCGGGCTGGCCCGGGTGATCCTGGACTGGACCGGCAGATCGTGGCTAACCAAGAGGGCGTCGCCGGGGCCAAGGTCCGCGAACTGGTCGCCGATCCAGGTCTCCTTGCGACCCTGCAGGATCAGGCACATGACGGGCTCGTAGACGACCGCCTCGATATCGCTCGCCGATTCGCGACGAAGGACAGTCAGACCCCGGAGCGATTGGCCATTCTTGCGGCTTTCTTGCCAATACCGGTCGCTTTGATCATGCAGTCGTTCAAGATTCATGGCGATCTCCTCTGCCACGCGTTCTGGCAGGTTTTTCGAGCTGTTGCATCGGTTCCTGCGATGATTTGTAGGAATTGGCAGGAATTGCGGATTTTATGGCAGGCAGAGCCAGCGCCTGGCCGCTATTCGGGTTCCTACCAATCCCCAGGCACAGGAAGGCGCACATGTCCTCGATCCAGACCCAGTTTCTTGACCTCACGGCCCGTCACGCCGTCTATCACGCGATCGATCCCGCAGGCGCGCTTGCGGGCAGCGCGGACGGCAAGGTCGTGTTCATCTCCGGGGCCTCGCGCGGCATAGGCCAGGCGACTGCCGTGGCCTTTGCCCGGGCCGGCGCGCGGGCGATCTACCTTGCGGCCCGCACCGAGGCCGCGCTGGAGGAGACACGCGCGCTTGTCCTTGCGGCCAACCCCGAGACGCTTTGCGCGCTCAGGGCCTGCGACGTGACCGTTGCCGCCGATGTCGAGGCGGCGGTCGCGGACTGTCTGTCCCGGTTCGGTGCGCTCGACGTCGCCGATGCGAATGCGGGCTACCTCGGACCCTGGACCAGGATCGGCCAATCCGACCCGGCGGGCTGGTGGTGGAACTGGGAGGTGAACGTGAGGGGAGTCTATCACGTCGTCCGGTTCACCCTTCCCGCCCTGATCGATTCGGCGCGCAAACACGCCGCCGCCGGCAAGAGCGGCGGGCATTTGCTGCTGCTGTCATCGATCGGCGCCCAACTATTGATGCCCGGCGCGTCGGACTACCAGACATCGAAGCACGCCATCAATCGCCTGTGCGAGTTCGTCCAGGTCGATCACGGCGATGACGGGATCAAGTGCTTTGCCCTGCATCCCGGCGGGGTCGCGACCGAACTCGGCCGGAACATGCCCGAGGCGATGCACACCTATCTGGTCGATGATCCGGCGCTCGCCGCGGGCTTCGCCGTGTGGCTCTGCTCGGGCCAGGCGGATTGGGCCAAGGGCCGGTATCTGAGCGCCACCTGGGATGTCGGGGAATTGAACGCGCTGAGGGATGAGATCTTGACGAACGACCTGCTCGTGAACCGCCTGCGCACAAAGGCCTAACGCATCCGCAGGTTACTTCGGGTGCCTCTAATGAACGCCCCTGGCATCGAAGCGTCAAGCAGTTGCTCTCGGAATTGGATCCATTTTCAATGGCTTAGACAATATTCTCCAAACCCGCGCGATCGTGGGTCCAGAGACAATCGGGCTGGAGGGAACGCTTCCTGGCCCCTTCGCCCATGTCGTTGCCCAGATCTTCCCAAATGACCCTCGAAAACAACGAAAAAACCGGCCATAGGCGGATCTGGAAGACGACTTTCGGGGGGCCAAAATGGCGGAGGGAGTGGGATTCGAACCCACGGTGGGCTTGCACCCACGCCGGTTTTCAAGACCGGTTCCTTAAACCGCTCGGACATCCCTCCGGACGGGTTTCGTTAGCGCGAAAGATCGTATCTTTGCAAGCACGCCTGAAGGACCTTGCGCAAGGGGCGGTTCGGCGCGGGCGCCGGGCGCATCCGGACGGGCAGGGGGCTCGGGCAAGCCAAACGTCACAAATTCGCCCCGTTCGCGTCACAATCGGTTAACAGGCCGCTAAGGAGTTGGCGCGTAAAACGGATTTCAGTGCCGGGTCCGGGGACCTTGGCGCCGGCGTCCGTTGTTACGACCGGTGATTCTGGTGTAACGGTGGTGGCCGAACGATTTCGGGGACGGATCGCAGATGACGCAACCAACGCGCCGCAAGGCCCGCCACGGCAAAGCCTGGCATGCGAGCGCACTCTCGTCCCTGACTGCCCTTGCGCTGCTGTCCGCCTGCGCCACGCCGCAGCCCAAGGGCATGGTCAACAACAGCCGCACGCAGAGCAAGGAATATTTCTCCGAGACGGAATATGGCGTCGCCGCGAGTCCGCGGGTCACCAATCTGCGCTCGCGCCTGCCGCGCGGCGGCGGCCGCGAACAGGTCGGAAAACCCTACAAGATCAAGGGCAAGTGGTATTATCCCAAGGAGCAGCCGGGCTATTCCGCCAAGGGCAAGGCGTCCTGGTATGGCGACGCGTTCCACGGCCGGCTGACCGCGAATGGCGAGATCTACGACATGACGCACCTGACCGGCGCGCATCCGACCATGCCGCTGCCGAGCTATGCGCGCGTCACCAACCTGAAGAACGGCGCGTCGGTGGTCGTGCGCATCAATGATCGCGGTCCCTACGCGCACGGCCGCGTCGTCGACCTGTCCAAACGCGCCGCCGAAATGCTCGACTACACCCATAGCGGCATCGCCGACGTGAAGATCGACTATGTCGGCCGCGCGCCGCTCGACGGACACGACGAGCAGTATCTGCTCGCCTCCTACAAGCCAGGCAATGCCAGGCTTGATCCCTCCGACGGCATGGCGACCGGCGTGATGATCGCCATGGCCGGGCCGACGCCGACCGCCGGCATCGGCGCGGGAACCGCGCAGGCGGCCGCGTCCCCGTTCCCAGGCGCGATGGTGTCGAGCGGTGCAGGGCCGGACGGCTTTGCCGACATGGATTTCCCCGAGAACGGACCGGTCATCATGGATCGTCCGCTGGCGCGGGCAGGCAATCTCGATCCCACCGCGCGTTCGACGGTCCTCGGCTACGCCTCCGAGCGTCGCGGCGGAGCATCCGACGCGATCGCCGCCCTGATCTCCGACGGAATCGCGCCGTCGGTTCTGGCGGCGCGACAGGACAGTGCGCTGGAGCAGGCCGCCTATGTCGCGGTCGGCACCTTCGCCGACCGGAGCGAAGCCGACCGGCATGCAAGGGCGCTGTCGCGCTTCGGCCGCGCCGAAATCGAGGCCGCGGCCGCCGACGATCGGACCTGGTACGCGGTCAGCCTGCACGCCGACGGCCGCACCGGATTGGACGAACTGCTCGAGCGCAGTTGGGCCGAGGGTGCAACCGACGCGTTCGTGGTGCGCGACTGACGCTTTCGCCTGACCGGAAGCCCGCTTTTCTCACGCGCTGAGTAACCCTGAAAACATCACGGTTGCGCATCCCGCCGCCGGTGGTAAACCCTATGCCCGGGGTAGGGTTGAGGATGAAGCGTCTCTGGTCTTTCGCGTCTTGCGTGTGTGCCATCGTGCTGACGATGGTCTGCATGACCTCGATCGCGCACGCGCAGCTCTTCGAGACGCGCGCCGGCCAGGCCTTCATGATCGACGCCGAGACCGGCACGATCCTGTTTTCCAAGGATCCCGACAAGCTGATCCCGCCCGCCTCGCTCGGCAAGCTGATGACGATGGAGGTCGTCTTCCACGCGTTGAAGGCCGGCCGGCTGTCGCTGACCGACACGTTCCAGATCAGCGAGAATGCCTGGCGGACCGGTGGCGCGCCGTCGCGGACATCGACGATGTTCGCCAAGCTGGGGTCTTCCGTCCCGCTCGCCGAACTTATCCAGGGCGCAGTCATCATCTCGGCCAACGACGCCTGCATCGCGATCGCCGAGGGCATGGCCGGCTCGGAGGAAAATTTCGCCGTCCTGATGAA
>JAUYMV010000058.1 GCA_030698645.1 Mesorhizobium sp. | reverse complement strand
AGCGGGATGCCGTGCTTTTCGGCGAAGGATTGCAGGGTCGCGCGCATGTTGCGCAGCGGGTCGCCATTGGCGAGATCGGCCTTCAGCACGGCCGCGAGTTCGTCGACCGGCAGTTCCGCCAGCATCGCCTTGACGGGGCCGATCGCGGCTGCCGACATCGAGATGGAGCGGTAGCCCAATCCGACCAGCGCCATCGCCGAGATCGCGCGGCCGGCAAGCTCGCCGCACAGGGTGACCGGGGTCCCGGCCCGCTCCCCGGCGTCGACGATCTGCTTCAGCACGCGCAGGAACGGCACCGACAGCGGGTCGAACCTGTCCGACAGGAGCGCGTTGCCGCGATCCGTCGCCATGACGAACTGGAAGAGATCGTTCGAACCGACCGAGACGAAATCGACCGCCTGCATCAGTTCGTCGAGCTGCCACAGCAGCGACGGCACTTCCAGCATCGCGCCGAGCTTCAGCGTGGTCGGCAGGAGATGGCCGTGGCGCGACAAATGGCGGACCTCGCGGTCGATGATCTCGCGCGCCTGCAGGATTTCGCCAAGCTCGGTGACCATCGGCAGCATGATACGCAGCTCGCGCCCGCCGGCGGCGCGCAAGAGCGCGCGCACCTGGGTCCGCAGCAGGCCCGGCCGGTCGAGCGTCAGCCGGATGGCGCGCCAGCCGAGCGCCGGATTCTCCTCCGGGGCGGTGCCGCGGAAATAGGGCAGCACCTTGTCGCCGCCGATGTCGATGGTGCGGAAGGTGACCGGCTTGTCGCGCGCCGCGTCGAGCACGTCGCGGTAGAGCCGCTCCTGTGCCTCGGCGCGCGGGAATGTCGACGCCACCATGAACTGCAGCTCGGTGCGGAACAGGCCGATACCGGCCGCTCCGGCTTCCGCCAGTTGCGGCAGGTCGACGGCCAGTCCCGCATTCATCATCAGATCGACGTGGACGCCGTCCTTCGACACCGACGGCCGGTTCCTGAGTTCGCGGTAGAGCTCCTGGCGCCGCGCCCGGAAGCGCACCTTTTCGGCATAGGCGGCCTCGACGTCGGGCTGCGGCCGCAGATGCACCTTGCCGTTCTCGCCGTCGACGATGATCGCATCGCCGTTTTCCGACATCGAGACGACGCCCTTGGCCTGGCCGGCCACCGGGATGTTCATCGCCCGCGCCACGATCACGACGTGGCTGGTCACCGAGCCGTCCTCGAGCACCAGGCCGCGCAGCTTGTCGCGCGGATAGTCGAGCAGTTCGGCCGCCCCCATCGAGCGCGCGACGATGATCGCGTCCTTGGGCAGCGCGGCGGCGATCTCCTCGACGCCGCGCCCCATCAACTGGCCGAGCAGGCGATTGGCCAGGTCGTCGAAATCGCTCATCCGCTCGCGCAGATAGGGGTCGGTCATGTGCGTCATGCGCGCCCGCATGTCGCTCTGCACCTTCTCGACCGCGGCTTCCGCCGAGAGGCCGTTGCGGATCGCCTCCTCGAGCCGCCGCACCCAGCCGCGATCATGCGCGAACATGCGGTAGGCTTCCAGCACGGCGCGGTGCTCGCCCTCGAAGGCAACCTCGCGGCGCGACATCATGTCGTCGATCGACAGCCGCAGCGTGCCGATAGAGGTGTCGAGCCGCTTCAGCTCGTCCTCGATGTCCTCGTTGAAGAGATTGGTGACGACGATGCGCGGCTCGTGCAGCACGACATGGCCAAGCCCGACGCCCTCGTTGAACGAGACGCCGGTGAAACTTGCCGGTCGGCTGAGGTCGAGCTCCATGCCGGGACGCGTCAGGCGCGACAGGTCGCCGGTGGCGATCATCTCGGCGATCACCATGGCGACCGTCTCGAGCGCCTCGACCTCGTCTTCCCGGTAGTTCCGCATGGTCTTGTTCTGCACGACCAATACGCCGAGCGTGCGGCCGGCGCGCAGCACGGGCACGCCGAGGAACGAATTGTAGATCTCTTCGCCCGTCTCCGGCAGATAGGCGAAAGCCGGATGGTTCTGCGCATCCGACAGGTTGAGCGCGCGCGCGCTCGCCGCGATCGTGCCAACGAGGCCCTGCCCCAGCCGCAACTGCGCCAGGTGGACGGAGCCCGGATTCAGACCCTCGGTGGCATAGAGTTCGAGCACCGAATCGGCGCGCAGCACGTAGAGCGAGCAGACTTCGGCGACCATGTTGCGCGCGATCTCGCGCACGATCCGGTCGAGCCGCTCCTGCGGCTCCAACGCTTCCGCCATCAGCTCGCGTAGCCGTCTCAAAAGCGCGCGCGGGCCGGGCGTGTGTTCTGGCATGTCCCTCTGACGTTCGCTCAACGGCTTCGAGGCGCCGCACCCCTTCGTGCCGACGCCGCGCGAACCGTTCGATTAGTCCGACTAATGCTTATCCAGACCGTAGACGGAATGCAAAGTGCGAACCGCGAGTTCCGTGTAGGGACCGTCGATCAGGATCGAAATCTTGATCTCGGATGTCGTGATGGCCCGGATGTTGATGCCCTTGTCGGCAAGTGCCTTGAAAGCAGTCGCCGCGACGCCGGCGTGGCTGCGCATGCCGATGCCGATGACCGACACCTTGGACATGCCGTCATCGTGTTGCACGGCGTCGAAGCCGATGGTCTCGCGCACCTTGTCCAGAATCGCCAGCGCCTTGTCGACGTCGCCCGACGGCACCGTGAAGGTCATGTCGGTGCGCGATCCGTCCTCGGAGATGTTCTGAACGATCATGTCGACATTGATGTTGCCCTCGGCGAGCGGGCCGAAGATGCCCGCCGCGACGCCCGGACGGTCGGCGACCCGGCGCAGCGATATCTGCGCTTCGTCCTTGGCGTAGGCTATTCCGGTGACGACCTGCTGTTCCACGATTTCATCCTCGTCGCATATGAGCGTTCCGGGCGGGTTGTGAAGATCTCCCATGCCGGGCGCGTCCGGATCATCGAAAGAGGAGCGCACGAAGGTGCGCACCTTGTGCACCATGGCCAGCTCGACCGAGCGCACCTGCAGCACCTTGGCGCCGAGCGAGGCCATTTCGAGCATTTCCTCGAAGGAGATCTTGGCCAGACGCCGCGCCTTCGGTTCGATGCGCGGGTCCGTCGTATAGACGCCGTCGACATCCGTATAGATGTCGCAGCGGTCGGCCTTGACGGCGGCGGCGATCGCCACCGCGCTGGTGTCGGAGCCGCCGCGGCCGAGCGTGGTGATGCGGTTGTCGGGCGCCAGCCCCTGGAAGCCGGCTATGACCGCCACCTGGCCCTCGCCGAAGCGCTTGATCAGGAACGAGCCGTCGATCTCGGTGATCCGCGCCGCGCCATGCGAATTGTCCGTCCGGATCGGGATCTGCCAGCCGAGCCAGGAGCGCGCATGCACGCCGATCGACTGCAGCGCGACCGCCAGCAACCCGGCCGTGACCTGTTCGCCGGACGCGACGATCGCGTCATATTCGCGCGCGTCGTAGAACGGCGCGTTGGAGCCGGCGACGCGTGGCATGTTCTGTACCCAGCCGACCAGTTCGTTGGTCTTGCCGGCCATCGCCGAGACGACCACGGCGACTTCGTGGCCGGCGTCGACCTCGCGTTTCACGTGCCGCGCCACATTGTGGATGCGGTCGAGATCGGCGACGGACGTTCCGCCGAACTTCATCACGATACGCGCCATGGAAAGCGGATGCCCCGACTGTTCTGCCGTCGAAGCGCCGGGCGCCGCGACAGGCCGAAATCAAACGAAAGCGCCCCGGCAGGCCGGAGCGCGAGATCGCGGCCTGCATAGACAATGAGGCCGCGATGCGCAAGCGAGGGGCTCGCCGCCCGCTCCGGCCGCCTTGCCGCGGCCGCCTGGCTGCGCCACCATGCGCGCGATTCCCGCGCGAGAACAGCCAATGCCAGCAGCCAAGCCCGTCCGCCAGATGCGCCTGACGGCCGAGCATGTCGCCCGGCTGGCGAAGGACATCGCCGATCCGGGTTTCCAGCAGCTGCCCGGATATGTCCAGGCGACGGAGGCCGACTATGAGAGGACGGTGGCCGGGATCATGGCGGGCGCGCCCGCCGACGACTTCTGGGTCTTCGCCTATGGCTCGCTGATCTGGAACCCCTGCTTCGACTTCGCCGAAAAGCGCGTCGCGCTGGCGCGCGGCTGGCGGCGCAGCTTCTGCCTCGGCTGGGACTACCGCTATCGCGGCAGCGCCGAGACGCCCGGCCTCATGCTGGCGCTTGACCGCGGCGGCCAATGCAAGGGCCTCGCCTACCGGCTGCCCGCAGATGCCATCAAGGCCAACATGGATCAGCTGATCCGCCGCGAGATGAGCATGGTGCCGAGCGCCTTTCCGGCGCGCTGGATCAAGGTCGATACCGCGGACGGCCCGCTGCGCGCGCTGACCTTCGCGATCAACCGCAACAGCGGCCGCTACATCGGCGATCTCGACGCCGACAGGACCGCCGACATGCTGGCGACGGCGCGCGGCTTTCGCGGCTCGATGGCCGAGTATCTGTTCTCCACCGTGGCGCATCTCGAGGAGATGGGCATCCACGACCGGCATCTGTGGCGGCTGCAGGAACTGACCGCCGAACGCATCGAGCGCGGGCTCAGTTCTTGAGCCGGTAGCCCGTGCGGAACACCCATGCGGTCGCGGCCAGGCAGAGACCCAGGAAGACGAGGGTCATGCCGAGGCTGACCCCGATCGCCACCTCCGACGTGCCGATGAAGCTCCAGCGGAAGCCGCTGACGAGATAGAACACCGGATTGAACAGCGAGACCGAGCGCCAGAACGCCGGCAGCATGTCGATCGAATAGAAGCTGCCGCCGAGGAAGGTCAGCGGCATGACGATCAGCAGCGGGATCAGCTGCAGCTTCTCGAAGCCGTCGGCCCAGATTCCGATCAGGAAGCCGAACAGGCTGAAGGTCACCGCGGTCAGCACCAGGAACAGCAGCATGACGACGGGATGCGCGATCTGCAGGTCGACGAAGAACGCCGCCGTCGCCAGGATGATCAGGCCGATCGCGGCCGACTTGGTCGCCGCCGCGCCGACATAGGCGGTGACGATCTCGAACGGCGAGACCGGCGCCGACAGCATCTCGTAGATCGTGCCGGTGAACTTCGGGAAATAGATGCCGAACGAGGCGTTCGAGATGCTCATCGTCAGGAGCGACATCATGATCAGGCCGGGCACGATGAAGGCGCCGTAGCTGACGCCGTCGATCGCCTCGATGCGCGAGCCGATGGCGCTGCCGAAGACGACGAAGTAGAGCGCCGTGGACAGCACCGGCGACACGATGCTCTGCAGGATGGTGCGGAACGTCCGCGCCATCTCGAAGACGTAGATCGACTTGACCGCATAGAGGTTCATGCGCGCTCCTTCACGAGGCCGACGAAGATGTCTTCCAGCGAGCTCTGCCGTGTTTCCAGGTCACGGAAGCGCACGCCCGATCTGGCGAGATCGCCGAGCAGCGCGTTGATGCCGGTGCGCTCGTCATGCGTTCGGTAGGTGTAGACCAGTTCGCCGCCGCCATCGGCCAGTTCGAGATCGTGCGCGGCGAGCGCGGCCGGGATGGCGTCGAGCGGCGTCAGCAGTTCGAGCGCGAGCTGCTTCTTGCCGAGATTGCGCATCAGCGCGGCCTTGTCGTCGACGAGGATGATCTCGCCCTTGCTGATGATGCCGACGCGGTCGGCCATCTCCTGCGCTTCCTCGATGTAGTGCGTGGTCAGGATGATGGTGACGCCGGTGTCGCGCAGCGCCCGCACCAGCGCCCACATGTCGCGCCTGAGCTCCACGTCGACGCCGGCCGTCGGCTCGT
>JAUYMV010000663.1 GCA_030698645.1 Mesorhizobium sp. | reverse complement strand
CATCGAAACCGGCACCTACGCCATGGCCGTCGCGATGACCGGCGGCGACGTCCTGCTCGAGGGCGCGCGCGCCGATCTGCTGCAGACCGCGCTCGATGTCATCGCCGAGACCGGCGCCGAGATCACGCCGACCAATTCCGGCATTCGCGTCCGCCGTAACGGGTCCGGCATCGCGCCAGTCGACATCACCACGGCGCCGTTCCCCGGCTTTCCGACCGACCTCCAGGCGCAGTTCATGGGCCTGATGACGATGGCCAAGGGGCGCTCGCACATCACCGAGACGATCTTCGAAAACCGCTTCATGCATGTGCAGGAACTGGCCCGCCTCGGCGCGCACATCACGCTCTCCGGCCAGACTGCGGTCGTCGAGGGCGTATCCAGGCTTAAGGGTGCGCCTGTCATGGCGACCGATCTGCGCGCCTCGGTGTCGCTCGTCATCGCCGGCCTGGCCGCCGAGGGCGAAACCGTCGTCAACCGCATCTACCATCTCGACCGCGGCTTCGAGCGGCTGGAGGAGAAGCTGTCTGGCTGCGGCGCCGTCATCGAGCGCGTCAGCGGCTGACGCGCGGCGCGTCTCCGGCTGAGCACGCGGCGGCGCGCGCGGATGTTGCGCCGCACCTTGAGACCGCCTAACAACACGCGATTGATTGGCATATGCGTGCAAAAGGCGGTTTTCCTTCCATGGACCAGCTCAAGCTCGCCGCGCTCGACGCGGACGATCTCGAAATCATCTCGGCGCACGTGCAGGATGCGCTCATGCAGGTGGCCGGTATCGACTGGCGGCCGGCCGAAAAGCGCCTGCTCATCGAGATGAACCGTTTCGTCTGGGAAAAGGCCGGTGGCGTCTTCAGCCGCCACAATGAGCGTCGTCGTTCCGTGCTGCATCTCGACCGCGTCCTTTCGGTGCGCAGCACCGGCATCGACCGCGGCCGCAAGCAGGAGGTGCTTTCGCTGCTGACCATCGGCTTCGTCGAGGGCGAGGCGCCCTCCGGCTCGATCGAACTTCTGTTTGCCGGCGGCGCGGCCATCAGCCTCGAGGTCGAATGCATCGAGGCCAGGCTGACCGATCTCGGCGCCGCGTGGGAAGCGTCGTCCCGTCCGGTGCACGGGGGCTGACCGGCTGATGGCCATCATGCTCGATCATTCCGCTGGCGATTTCGAAGCGCGCTTCGCAACCTTCCTCGCGACCAAGCGCGAGGCCTCGGCCGATGTCGACGCCCAGGTCCGCGACATCGTCGCCCGCGTCAGGGCGGAAGGCGACGCTGCGCTGTTCGACTACACGCGCCGCTTCGACCGCTTCGACCCGTCGCAGGGCGGCCTCACCGTCACCGAGGGCGAAATCGACGCGGCTTTCGCGGCCGCCGATCCGCGCACCGTCGAGGCGCTGACCTTCGCGCGCGACCGCATCGCCTCCCACCACGCCCGCCAGCGCCCCGCCGACGACCTCTACACCGACGCGATCGGCGTCGAACTCGGATCGCGCTGGACGGCGGTCGAATCCGCCGGTCTCTATGTGCCGGGCGGCACCGCCTCCTACCCGTCATCCGTCCTGATGAACGCGGTCCCGGCCAGGGTCGCCGGCGTCGATCGCATCGTCATCACGGTGCCGGCGCCTGACGGTGTGCTCAATCCGCTCGTCCTCGTCGCGGCGCGGCTGGCCGGCGTGTCCGAGATCCACCGCGTCGGCGGCGCCCAGGCGATCGCAGCCCTTGCGCACGGCACCCAGTCGATCCGCCCCGTCGTCAAGATCGTCGGCCCCGGCAACGCCTATGTCGCCGCCGCCAAGCGCCAGGTTTTTGGCACCGTCGGCATCGACATGATCGCCGGCCCGTCGGAGGTCCTCGTTCTGGCCGACGCAAACAACGATCCCGAATGGATCGCCGCCGACCTGCTCGCCCAGGCCGAACACGACACCGGCGCGCAGTCGATCCTGATCACCGACGATACGGCCTTCGCCACCGCCGTGGAGGCAGCCGTGGAGCGCCAGCTCAAGCGCCTGCCGCGTGGCGAAACGGCCGCGGCGAGCTGGCGGGACTTCGGCGCTGTCATCCTGGTCGCCGACTTCGCCGCCGCCATCCCCCTCGTCGACCGCATCGCGCCGGAGCATCTCGAGCTCGCCCTCGACGGCGCCGACGTCATCGCGGCCAAGGTGCGCAATGCCGGCGCCATTTTCATCGGCCGCCACACGCCGGAAGTCATCGGCGACTATGTCGGCGGTTCGAACCACGTCCTCCCGACGGCGCGCTCGGCGCGCTTCTCGTCCGGGCTCTCGGTGCTCGACTTCATGAAGCGCACCTCGCTCCTGAAGCTTGGCCCCGACCAGCTGCGCCTCCTGGCGCCGGCGGCGATCGCGCTCGCCGAGGCCGAAGGCCTCGACGCGCATGCCCGTTCCGTCGCCATCCGGCTCAATCTCTGAGGGCGCGATGGCGGAGCGGGAGCGCGCAAAGTCCAGGCTGATCGACATCGAGCTCGATGAATCGATCGGCCGCTCGACGCCGGATGTCGAGCACGAGCGGGCCGTCGCCATCTTCGACCTCGTCGAGGAAAATTCCTTCGCGCCGTGCAATGATCCGGGCGGCGGCCCCTACAAGCTGAAGCTGTCGCTGGTCGAGGCAAGGCTCGTCTTCGCCATCTCGCGCGAGACCGGCGAACCCGTCGTCACCCACATCCTGTCGCTGACGCCGTTTAGGCGTATCGTCAAGGATTACTACATGATCTGCGAGAGCTACTACGACGCCATCCGCTCCTCGACCCCGTCGCAGATCGAGGCGATCGACATGGGCAGGCGAGGGCTGCACAACGAGGGTTCGCAGACGCTGATGGACCGGCTCGCCGGCAAGATCGATGTCGATTTCGACACCGCCCGCCGGCTGTTCACGCTGGTCTGTGTGCTGCACTGGCGCGGATAGGGCGGATTTTGGCCGCCGCCGCGCCGTCCGAAACCGACGACCCGGCCGGGCCGAAACTGCCCGGCTCCATCCTTTTCCTGTGCGGCCAGAACGCCATCCGCTCGCCGATGGCCGAATTGATCGCGCGCGAAGTGCTGCCGCAATCCGTCTTCGTCGCCTCCGCGGGCCTTCGCCCCGGCGAGCGCGACCCGTTCGTGGATGCGGTTCTGTCCGAGCGCGGACTGTCGCTCGGAAGCCGCCAGCCGCAGTTGCTCGACGACATGGAGGATGCCTATTTCGACCTGATCGTGACGCTCGCGCCACAAGCCCATCATGCGGCGCTGGAACTTACCCGCGCCGCTGCCGTGGACGTCGAATATTGGCCGACCGCCGACCCGACCGGCGCCGGCGGCACGCGCGAGCAGATACTGTCGGCCTATCGCGACGTTCGCGACCGTCTGGAAGCGCGCATCCGCGGCCGGTTCGCAGCGCCGACGCCGCCTGTGGGGCAAAAAGAATAAGCGTGTTCACAAAGCGCGCGCAATCGGATAGGTTCCGCGCGATTTCCGGCCCCTGAGCCGGCCCGTTCCCGTACACAAAGGTATCGAATGCCGAAGGAAGAAGTCCTCGAGTTTCCCGGTCTTGTGACCGAATTGCTGCCCAACGCCATGTTCCGCGTCAAGCTCGAGAACGAGCACGAGATCATCGCGCATACCGCGGGCCGCATGCGCAAGAACCGCATCCGCGTGCTGACGGGTGACAAGGTGCTGGTCGAGATGACCCCGTACGACCTCTCCAAGGGCCGCATCACGTATCGCTTCAAGTAGCCGCGGCCGCTGAAGGGTCGCCTTAGGCTTCGCCCGCCCCGCCTCGCGCCGCAAACCTGCCGACAGGACCCCGACCGATGAGCGTTTTCCAGAAGCTGGTTCTGGCCTCCGGGTCGCCGCGCCGGATCGAGCTTCTCCAGCAGGCCGGCATCGAACCCGACCGCATCTTCCCGGCCGACGTCGACGAGACACCGCTGCGCGCCGAGCATCCGCGCTCGCTCGCCAAGCGGCTGTCGCGCGCCAAGGCCGACAAGGCGCTCGACGCGCTGTCGAAGGAGCCGGAATGGGGCGAGGGGGCCTTCATTCTCGCCGCCGACACGGTGGTCGCGGTCGGCCGCCGCATCCTGCCCAAGGCCGAACTCGTCGACGAGGCTTCGAACTGCCTGCGCCTGCTCTCCGGCCGCTCGCACCGCGTCTATTCCGGCGTCTGCCTCATCACGCCGTCCGGAAAAATCCGCCAGAAGCTGATCGAGACCCGCGTCCGCTTCAAGCGCCTGTCGCGCGAGGAACTGGAAAGCTACCTGGCGTCCGGCCAGTGGCGCGGCAAGGCCGGCGGCTATGCCATCCAGGGCCTCGCCTCGACCTTCGTCGTCAAGCTCGTCGGCTCCTACACCAATGTCGTCGGCCTGCCGCTCTACGAGACGGTTGGTCTTCTCACCGGCGAAGGCTATGATGTCCACTTCAAGTGGCTTGAGGGCTGAGCACATGACGGACAGCA
>JAUYMV010000655.1 GCA_030698645.1 Mesorhizobium sp. | reverse complement strand
ATCATCGCGGCGGCGCGGCCTACCGGATGGCGCTGGCGGGTTGAATTCCACGCCCATGTTCTTGACTTGTTCACGGCAAGGTGAGAAGTAATACCGAAGAGGTATTACCATGCGCGTCACCAGCAAGGGCCAGGTCACGATCCCGAAGGAAATCAGGGACCGTCTCGGTATCGAACCCGGTTCGGAGGTCGACTTCATCGCGACGGAAGACGGCGTTCGTGTCGTCGCCGTGAACCAGAACATGTCGCCGGAGGAGTCCGAGCGCACGTTCCGGGAACACCTGAGTCGGATGGCCGGCACGCTGGATCTCGGCGGGATGACCACGGATGAATACATGGAATGGCTGAGGGGTCCGCGTGAAGATCTCGACCTTGGTTGACACGAACATTCTGGTCGACGTCTGGGGTCCACGCGGTGCGGCCACCGACTGGTCGATCGCGGCGCTTGCGGCATGCCGGAAGGATGGCCCTCTCGTGACGAGCCCGATCGTTTGGGCGGAACTCGCTCCCCTGATCAAGGACCAGTCGGCACTCGATGCGGCTGCAAGAGAGACAGGTCTCGAACGCGAGAACCTTCCCTGGGACGCTGCTTTTCCTGCGGGTCTGGCGCACGCACACTATCGCCGCGCGGGCGGGGTCCGTGAGCGGACCTTGCCGGACTTCCTGATCGGAGCCCATGCGCTCGTCGCCGGACATCGGCTCCTCACCCGCGACCCGAAGGGCTACCGCTCCTATTTCCCCAGGCTGGAGATCGTGTCTCCGGAAATCTCATCATGATCGGCAAGCTCAAGGGCATCGTCGACGAGATCGCCGAGGATCACCTGATCGTCGACGTGCACGGCGTCGGTTACGTCGCCTACTGCTCGTCGCGGACGCTCGCCGCGCTGCCGGGGCCGGGCGAGGCGATCGTGCTCTACATCGAAACCTATGTGCGCGAGGACATGATCCGGCTCTACGGGTTCGGATCGGCGCTCGAGCGCGAGTGGTTCCTGCTGCTGCTGAACAATGTCCAGGGCGTCGGCGCCAAGGTGGCGCTGGCCATCCTGTCGACGCTGTCGCCCTCCGACCTCGCCGGCGCCATCGCGCTGAAGGACATCGCCATGGTGTCGCGGGCGCCGGGCGTCGGCAAGAAGGTGGCCGAGCGCATCGTCATCGAACTGAAGAACAAGGCGCCGGCCTTCTCCGGCACGCCGTCGGGCACGATCGGGCTGATGCAGGAACTCGGCGAAGGCGTCGCGCCGGCGCCGATCGCCGACGCCGTTTCGGCGCTGGTCAATCTCGGCTATTCGCGCGACGTTGCGGCCAATGCTATCGCCGCGGCGATGAAGACGGCGGGCGAGGACGCGGATTCGGCGAAGCTGATCCGGCTCGGGCTGCGGGAACTGGCGCGGTAGCATTGCAGAGAGGTTCGTCCCTTACTATTCTCACGAAGTAAGGAAATTTCGGAGTTGGCACATGGGATCGTACGCAACGATGACGTCTAAGGGACAACTCACCATCCCGAAAGAGGTGCGTGACGAGCTCAAACTCTCGGCCGGCACCCGGCTCCATATCACGGTCCAGGACGGCGCGTTGATTGGGCGCCCCAAGAACAAGAAAGTCGAAGATATCTTCGGCATGATCAAGGTTCCACCTGGCACTCCCGCCGCCACGCTCGAGGACTACGACGACGCGATAGGGGAAGCGCTTGCCCAAGATGACAGGCGGATTGTGCGAGAATGGAATGAGCTTAAGCGGACGAAGAAGTGAAGGCTCTAGACACAAATGTCCTGCTTCGCCTCGTCCTCCGTGACGACGAGAACCAATTTGCAAAGGCAAGTTCCTTTCTCAAGTCCCGCACTCAAAATGATCCCGCTTATGTTAGCCTCATCGTGTTGGTGGAGTTTGTCTGGACCCTTCGGCAGCGCTACCGCTACGAGCGGAACGAGATACGCTCTGTGGTAGCGTCTCTTCTGGACGTACGGGAAATTGCATTTGAAGACGAGGACGATCTATCGGCTATCGTTGCGGATGCGGACCGCGGAGATCTGGCGGATCACTTGATCGCCTATGTGGCGCGGCGTGGTGGCTGCACGTCAACAGTGACCTTCGACAAGCGCGCCGCCAAGGCTGTCCCCTCCATGGAATTCCTCACGTGACCCTCTCGCCCCGCCTGATCGCGGCCGACAAGCGCGGCGAGGATGCCGACATGTCGCTGCGCCCGCAGACGCTCGACGAGTTCGTCGGCCAGCAGGCGGCGCGGGCCAACCTGAAGGTGTTCGTCGAGGCGGCCAAGGGGCGCGGCGAGGCGCTCGACCATGTGCTGTTCGTCGGGCCGCCCGGGCTCGGCAAGACCACGCTGGCGCAGATCATGGCGCGCGAGCTCGGCGTCAATTTCCGCTCGACCTCGGGTCCGGTCATCCAGAAGGCCGGCGATCTGGCGGCGCTGCTGACCAATCTCGAGGACCGCGACGTCCTGTTCATCGACGAGATCCACCGCCTCAGCCCGGCGGTGGAGGAAATCCTCTATCCGGCGATGGAGGACTACCAGCTCGACCTGATCATCGGCGAGGGCCCGGCGGCGCGCTCGGTCAAGATCGACCTTGCCAAATTCACGCTGGTGGCGGCTACGACGCGGCTCGGCCTGCTGACAAACCCGCTGCGCGACCGCTTCGGCATTCCGGTCCGGCTGAACTTCTACACGGTCGAGGAACTGGAACAGATCGTGCGGCGCGGCGCGCGC
>JAUYMV010000647.1 GCA_030698645.1 Mesorhizobium sp. | reverse complement strand
TGAGTAGATTCCGCAATTGCCGACAGCGCCGCACAAGCGGTTGAAATGTCTGAGCCAAAGCCCTTCATCCACAAACCGGGACGTTTTCCCGGCGGAGCCGTGTTTGAGGGATAGCCGCCCCGGGATTCACAGGCTAGACGGGGCATCCGGAAGGGACATCCGGGAATGCCGCCGCGTCGCCTGCGCCGCTGCGCCATTCTCTACGATCGAGAGATTCGGAGCTTGCATGACGATGACCGCCGAACATCTGAAACCCCTTCTCTGGGAGCCAAGGAATCTGGTGCGCGCGATCGAGGCCGCGGGCGTCACGCTGTGGTCCTGGAACGTCGACACCGATGCGCTGGCGATGGACGACCATGCCTACGATCTGTGGGGAATACCGCGCGGCCAGGACGTCAGTTTCGAGGACCTCTCCGCCCACATTCATCCGGCCGACCGGGATCGCGTGCGGGCAGCCTTCACCGCCACGCGCGCGATCGTCGGTCCCTACGAGATTGACTTCCGCATCATGATCGGGGACGAGGTGAGGTGGATCTCGGCGCGCGGCCAGGGCGACGACGCCGGGATCGTCAAGCGGATCATGTTCGGGATCTTCATCGACGTGACCGGCCGAAAACAGGCGGAAGAGGGCCGCGAGCTGCTGGCCGGCGAGATGAGCCACCGCGTCAAGAACCTGCTCAGCATCGCCTCCGGCCTGACCAACATCACCTCGCGCTCGACTTCGACGACCAACGACATGGCGCGCGAACTGACTCAGCGCCTGACCGCGCTCGGCCGCGCGCACGATCTGGTGCGGCCGGTCCCCGGGCAGACGCAGGCCGCCGCCGCCCTGCTCGGCGACCTGCTGACCGTGCTGCTGGCGCCCTATGACGATCTCGGCGCGTTCAGCGGACGCATCCGGGTGTCGGTGCCCCGGATGAGCGTCGGCGAATCCGCGACCACCATCGTTGCGCTCATCGTTCACGAACTGGCGACCAACTCGCTGAAATATGGCGCGCTCTCGGTCGATACCGGCACGCTCGACGTCTCCTGCTCCGCCCACGACGAAGCCGTCACGATCGTCTGGACCGAGAGCGGCGGCCCCGCGGTCGAGGCGCCGACGCAGGCGCCCGGCTATGGCAGCCGGCTCGTCGAGCGCAGCGTCACCGGCCATCTGCGCGGCTCGATCGCCTATGAATGGGCCAAGGACGGCATCGTCGTCACACTGAAGGTCGACCCCAAGCGCCTTGCGGAGTGAGGGCATAGGGCGGGCGGCAATGCCCGGCGCGCCGGGCAATGTCGCGCGGCAAATCATCCCGTCGACTGCAACATCCCACCCTCGACGCTGCCCCTCGCCCTTACCCATTCCTGGGCGAGCCGCTGGTCTCGCCCGTCCTTCGGACCCCAGTGAACAACGAGGAGAGGGGGCGCCGGCGTTTGAGCGCGTGCCTTCGGACCCCGTGAAAGACGAGGAGAGGGGGCGCCGGCGTTCGAGCTGCGTCCCTCTCCCCGTGCTTGCGGGGAGAAGTGCCCGGCAGGGCGATGAGGGGCAGCGCCTCAGGACGTGTCGGCGGGCCGCGGCGCTCCGCCGGCGGGTTTCGTGACAAGCCGGTGGGGGTTTGGCGCGCGGCGGCAAGGGGCGCGGCCGGAGCCGGCATTCCGGCCGCCGAAGCGGCAGGCTGGAGGCAGCAGGGCGCCGAGTGCCGCGGCGAGCGCCCGGAAGCGCCGGGCGAGCTGTGCGGCGTCCATGGGACCGCTCGGGATCTCCGAGGGGTCCCCAAGACATGGCCATGTCCCCGGCGCCGCCCCGACGACGAATCCCCGCGCCACCGTTTCCGCAAAGAACAGGATGGAGAGCACGAGAAAGCGCACGGGGGGCGACCGGCCGCCGGCACGCTCGGCAAGTGCTGCCAGCGCGACGAGCAGCGCCGCGATGCGCCGGATCGTCTTCTGGTGGTCCTGGGCTGCGACTTCCATGTCCGGGCCTCGCGTTGAGCTACGGACATTGTCGGGCGAAACCGTCCGGTGTGGATGGGATGGGGGCGGAAATCGTGGAAGGGGTTGATTTTGTTGGGGGTGGCGGGTGGAAACTATGCACGACGGTGGAGACCCTGCGCTCCTAGGGCTGCAATGGTGTAGCGCGCAAATTCAAATGGCACGCCGCGCAAGTTCGAATGGCACCGAGGTGCCGCGGGGCCGACTCGCCTTCCGCTAGGGCGCAGCTTCAGCGGAATCCGCTGTGGAAATCCATTCACAGACCGCCTCAGGCCCCTTTTTTAGGAGGCGAAGGAGTACCGGTGTCTCGCTTGATCGGTGGCGTCCTATGGCATAGTGGCGGACAGTAAAACCGCCGCACAAGCTCGCGATCACCATTCCCGTAGCCACCCAACTCACGCCCAGCGCACTGCTCATCACTACGCTTCTGTCTTCCGTCGCCATGCTTTGACCGACCTTCTGAAGAGCGATATCGCGCGCTCGAACCTCCTCCGCCGTCATGTAGTCGAAGACCGCGGCGTGAGGGTTACCCCGTTGAACGATCATGTTTGCGTGACACCAAGCGATGGTGTCATCCTCGAAGTATCGCCCGATCGCGTACGCCTTTTCAGTCACCAGTATGCGAGCAGTGTCGATTCGCATGTCGAGCCGTTCGATGACCATTTTGCCCGGAGGGTCTAGGCGAAGTCGCAGCGCGATCGTGCCTTTCTTACGGCGAACAGTCAGGCGCTTGCCGGTCGTCTCGATATCCCAATTCTCAAGTGACCCGACCCAGACGTTTCGTTCGAGCCAAAGGGTCTCTTCCCCATGTTCGTCCGTGAAAACCGCAGAGATCGAACCGGGATCTGTGCCCACACCGGGTTCGACCCGGATCAAATCCTCGCCGTGATATCTCAGAAGTGTGCGAACGGTCGGCGGATACTCGATTCCTCCGACCTGCAGGTATGCCTGGCCACTGTGAAAATCGAGCGGTCCTTGTGGAGGACCGGCCTCTGCCGTGGAGATGGTCTGTATGCGGGCGTAGGCCTGCTTGATCTTCGCCTTTGAGAAGCGCCCGCGCGAGACCGCATCATGGCATGAACCGCACAAGCAGCAGATTGCCTCGGGATCATGCCACGTGGCGTCGCGAAACTCTGGGTCAATGTGCTCATAGGTGTAGAAACCTGATCGACAGACAACACACGCGAACTTCGAACGCTGCCGGATATCCAAGGCAGCATCTGCCGGGATGTCTCTGCCAAGACCGTGTTGGTTGACCATCTCAGACCTCTGTGTCCGGCCCTGCCATCCAAAGCGGCATATAGGCCAGCTTGAGCGCGACCGGCTCGCTGTCGATGAAGTGGTTCCCCGGCTGCCAGGCGTTGAACCATGGGGCATCAGGTCCGGCCTGTATACGCGCATCGATCCTTGGCGCCTTGGCCACGTCCCACCGTCCCTCCGGCAACGTTGCCCGAAAGAATGCCTCCACCTCGACGCGATAACGCGTGAACCTTACAGGAAGCGATCTGCCAAGTGACAGCCATAGCTCGAGCGCCTCAGCGCCCTCGTGTCGAACCGCGATACTTTTCCAGCCGAACCTTCGCCGCTTCGATCTCCGCCTTGAGCTCTTCGCTCCAATAGGGCGAGTTCTCTCCCTGCGCGAGGAGGGAGAGGGCGACTTCGTGCTTGTCCATCCGCTCGTGGGCGATGGTCATCTGGCGTTCGAACTCGCGTTCATCTTGGGTCATGTGCAGATAACCTTTGGAAGGACAGCCTATCCTAGCACAGGCCTATGCCCCGTTCCAGCGGAGTTCATTCGAGACATAGGCCATTAGCCCGGCGGCTGGCCGGGGCGGGGCCCGCTGCCTTCGGCAGCTCCCGCCCGTTCGGCGCCCTTTCGTCATGCCACCGGCATGACGAATTCGCCTTCGGCGAACCGGCACCTCATCCCCTGCCCGGGGGAGAGGATACGCCAATCGCGGAAGGCACGGTTCGTCATCCTCGGGCTTGTCCCGAGGATCTGCTGTCGATTGATGGTTCGAAAAGCGTTCCGCGCCATGGCCGGCCACGTGGGCAGATCCTCGGGACAAGCCCGAGGATGACGGCGTCGCGTGGGGGGCCAACTCGCGGATGCTTGGGACAGGCGGGGTTGACTCCGCCGCGTAGGGGGCCGTTCGCAGATGCGCGGGACATGCTGGGTAAGAGGACCTTCAGCGCTGCCCCTCATCCCCCTGCCGGGACCTTCTCCCCGCAAGCGGGGAGAAGGAAAGACCTCACTCCGCCAGCAGCCGGTCCATCAACGCCTCCGCCGCTTCGGGGATCACCGTGCCCGGCGGGAAGATCGCGGTTGCCCCCGCCTTCAGCACGGCGTCGAAATCGTCGGGCGGGATGACGCCGCCGGCGACGATGAGCATGTCGCCGCGGCCGGCCCGCACCAGCGCCTGTTTCAGTTCGGGGATGAGGGTCAGGTGGCCGGCGGCGAGCGAGGAGGCGCCGACGATGTGGACGTCGTGGTCGATGGCGAGATTGGCGACCTCCTCGGGCGTCTGGAACATGGCGCCGACGGTGACGTCGAAGCCCAGATCGATGAAGGCGGTGGCGATGACCTTCTGGCCGCGGTCGTGGCCGTCCTGGCCCATCTTGGCGACGAGGATGCGCGGCGCTGTGCCGTGCCTGGCCTTGAAGGCCTCGACCTTGTCGTGCACGCGGGCAACCGCCGGCATGTCGCCGACCGCCTTGCGGTAGACGCCGGAGATCGTCTTCACCACGGCCGCGTGGCGGCCGAAAACCTTCTCCAGCGCCAGCGAGATTTCGCCGACGGTCGCCTTGGCGCGGGCGGCGCGGATGGCGAATTCGAGCAGATTGCCGTTGCCGGCGGCGGCACCGGTCAGCGCGTCGAGCGCGGTCTCGACTTCCGCCACGTCGCGTGTGCCCTTCAGCTGCTGCAGCTTGGCCATCTGGCGGGCGCGCACCTCGGCATTGTCGACCTTGCGGACGTCCACGGCGATGTCCTGGTCGGTCCTGTGCAGATTGACGCCGATCAGCGCCTGCTCCTGGCTGTCGATGCGCGCCTGGGTGCGCGCGGCGGCTTCCTCGATGCGCATCTTGGGGATGCCCTGCTCGATTGCCGCCGCCATGCCGCCCAGCGTCTCGACCTCCTCGATATGGGAAAGCGCGCGGCTGGCGAGGTCATGCGTCAGGCGCTCGACAAAGGCCGAGCCGCCCCACGGGTCGATGATGCGGGTGGTGCCGGATTCGGTCTGCAGGATCAGCTGCGTGTTGCGCGCGATGCGCGCGGAATGGTCGGTCGGCAAGGCGAGTGCCTCGTCGAAGGCGTTGGTATGCAGCGACTGGGTTCCCCCTTGGGTCGCCGCCATCGCCTCGATCATGGTGCGCACGATGTTGTTGTAGGGGTCCTGCGCGGTCAGCGACCAGCCGGACGTCTGCGTATGGGCGCGCAGGGCCAGCGATTTTGCGCTCTTCGGCGCGAAATTCTTCTGCATGAGGGCGGCCCAGATCAGCCGGCCGGCGCGCTGCTTGGCGACCTCCATGAAGAAGTTCATTCCGGCGTTCCAGAAGAAGGAAAGGCGCGGCGCGAAATTGTCGATGTCGAGGCCGGCGGCGACGCCGGCGCGGGCATATTCGATGCCGTCGGCGATGGTGTAGGCGAGCTCGAGGTCGACCGTCGCTCCCGCCTCCTGGATGTGGTAGCCGGAAATCGAGATCGAGTTGAACTTCGGCATCTCCCGCGAGGTGTAGGAGAAGATGTCCGAAATGATCCGCATCGAGGGTTTCGGCGGGTAGATGTAGGTGTTGCGGACCATGAACTCCTTGAGGATGTCGTTCTGGATGGTCCCGGCGAGCTTTGCCGGCGAAACCCCCTGTTCCTCGCCCGCGACGATATAGAGCGCCATGATCGGCAGCACGGCGCCGTTCATCGTCATCGAGACGGTCATCTGGTCGAGCGGGATCTGGTCGAACAGCTGGCGCATGTCGAGGATGGAATCGATCGCCACGCCGGCCATGCCGACATCGCCCGCGACGCGCGGATGGTCGGAATCATAGCCGCGATGGGTGGCGAGATCGAAGGCGACAGAGAGGCCCTTCTGGCCGGCGGCGAGGTTGCGCCGGTAGAAGGCGTTGGATTCCTCGGCCGTCGAGAAGCCGGCATATTGGCGGATCGTCCAGGGCTGCTGGACATACATGGTGGGGTAGGGGCCACGCAGGAAAGGCGCGGCGCCGGGGATGGTGTCGAGGAAGCGCAGGCCCTTCAGATCCGCCTCGCCATAGGCGCGCTTGACGGCGATGCCCTCCGGTGTCTGCCAGGTCGCGGCCGACGCCTTCAGTGGGCGCGTGGCGGGCTGCGACCAGGCGATGCTCGCGAAATCGGGGATCATGCGGCGGCTCCCGAAGATGCGTCGAGGCGGCTGGGGAAAAGCGCCTCGCAGAAGACGGCGCCGTCGTCGGGCATCGGGCGCGTCTCGGCGGCAAGGGTGGAGATGGGCCGTTCCGTGCCGGCGGGATAGAGCGTGGTGCCGACGATGGCGCGCGCGCCGTCGGCATAGGCGGCGAGACGCGCTTGGCGCGCCGCGCCGATGCGCGCCTGCAGCCGGCCTTCGGCGAGGCTCGCCATGATGCCGCCCTCGGCCTCGATCGCCTGGAACTCCGCCCAGGCTTTCGCGCACAGCGCATCGGTCAGGGCTTCCACGCCGCCCGAGCCGGCGGCGGGGTCGGCGACGTAGCCGATATGGCTCTCGCCGCCGAGCACGGCTTGCGTGTTGCGCGCGACGCGGCGGGCAAAGCCGTCGGGCAGGCCGTGCGCGGCGGTGAAGGGCAGGATGGAGATCGAATCGGCGCCGCCGGTGACCGCTGCGAAACAGGCGATGGTAGCGCGCAGGATGTTGGTCTCGGGGTCCTTCGCCGTCATCATGCGGTAGGAGGTCTCGGCGTGGATGGAGGCGGCCGACGGCGCGATGGAACAGGCCTCCTGCACCCGCGCCCAGAGCTTGCGCAGCGCGCGCAGCTTGGCCATGCCGATCATCTGGTCCTGGTCGACGCTGAGCGCGAAGCCGACATGGGGCGCGGCATAGACGAGCGGCTGGCGCGCCTCCTGGAACATGCGCAGATGCGCGACGGCCGTCGCCAGCATCGCGCCCAGCTCCTGCGCCTCGGTGGCGCCGGCATTGTGATAGACGCGGCCGTCGGCCTCCAGCAGCACGCCCGGCATGCCGAGCGCGAAGAAATGCGCCAGCGACTGCGGCATCGACGCCTGCAGCGCCTCGACCGACATGCGCAGCCGGCCGGTGCCGGCAAAAAGCGCCGCCGGGTCGATGCCGAGCGACAGTTTCAGCCGGGACGGATCGATGCGCCTTGCGCCGATCAGCGGCGTCAGCCAGTCGACCGAGGCGCGCACGCTCGGATGCACGTCGATGCGGATGTGGGTGGTGGCGAAGGAAATGCCGTCGAGCGCGCGGGCGAGCGCCTCGGGCGTCGCCGGCAGGCCGTAGCCGAAGGCGTTCGGCGCGCCCTCGAAGATGACCGACAGGCCGGTCGCGCCATTGGCGAGGTCGTCGAGGGCCTGGGCGTTGGCGCGGGCGGGGTCGGGATCGTCGACACGCTGGACCACGGTCCATGCCGTGTCCGGGTGGTCGCGCATGACGGGCTTCGGGTTGCGCACGCGGTCGTAGAGCGGCTCGATGCGGACGCCGTCATCCGTCGCCGACACCAGCGCCGCGTCGAAATCGGCATCGCCGATCGCCCTTTGCGCCAGCTTCAGCCAGTGCGCGCGGTCGGCGTCGGGAAATGTCGCGGTTGCGAGCAAAGATGCGTCCATAAGCACTCCAGCCAGTCCGTCGACGCCCATCACGCCGCCGAGGGTGCTCCACCCTGAGAGTTTATCACCGCGATGTGCATTGGCCATGACCTGCCGGCAGCATCGCGAGTGCAGATAGGCGGAAGTCGCCGCGCTTCGCAACCGCAGCAGTGGCAAAAACCGCGCACAACCATTGTGAGCGGCCTGGCCTCTGACTATACCACATCACGAAGACCGCCTGTCCCGAAGCCGGCGGCGGACGCAGGGAGAAGTTACGCATGTGGGACAAGCAGGACCAGTCGATCTTCCTCGGCGCCAGCCGGAAGCCGGACGACAGCTACCAGAAGGCCGAGGAACTGCTGCTGAAATACGGCAACCGCCACGGCCTGGTCACCGGCGCGACGGGCACCGGCAAGACGGTGACGCTGCAGATCCTCGCGGAAGGGTTTTCCAATGCCGGCGTGCCGGTGTTCTGCGCCGACATCAAGGGCGACCTGTCGGGCATCGCCATGATGGGTGACGCCAAGGATTTCCTGGTCAAGCGCGCCGCCGACGTGCATCTCGAGCCCTACGAGTTCCAGGAATTTCCGGTCATCTTCTGGGACCTGTTCGGCGAGCAGGGCCATCCGATCCGCGCCACCATCTCGGAAATGGGCCCGCTGCTCTTGTCGCGGCTGATGAACCTGTCGGAGGCGCAGGAGGGCATCTTGAACATCGCCTTCAGGCTGGCCGACGAGGAGGGCATGCTGCTGCTCGACCTCAAGGATCTGCAGGCGCTGCTCGCCAACATCGCCGAGCGGGCGGCCGAGATCGGCGCGCGCTACGGCAATGTCACGCGCCAGTCGGTCGGCGCCATCCAGCGCACACTGCTGGTGCTGGAGACGCAAGGGGCGACGCATTTCTTCGCCGAGCCGGCGCTGAAGATCGCCGACATCATGCGCACGACGCGCGACGGGCGCGGCGCGATCAACGTGCTCGCCGCCGACAGACTGATGATGAACCCGCGCCTCTACGCGACCTTCCTGCTCTGGCTGATGTCGGAACTGTTCGAGGAACTGCCCGAGGTCGGCGATCCGGAGAAGCCAAAACTCGTCTTCTTCTTCGACGAGGCGCATCTCCTGTTCGCGGATGCGCCCAAAATCCTGGTCGACCGGGTCGAGCAGGTCGTCCGGCTGATCCGCTCCAAGGGCGTCGGCGTCTATTTCGTCACGCAGAACCCGCTCGACATTCCGGAGACGGTGCTGGCCCAGCTCGGCAACCGTATCCAGCACGCGCTGCGCGCGTATACGCCGCGCGAGCAGAAGGCGGTCCGAACGGCGGCCGACACGTTTAGGCCCAATCCCGATTTCGACTGCGCAACCGCGATCACCCAGCTCGGCACCGGCGAGGCGCTGGTGTCGACGCTCCAGGCCAAGGGCATTCCCTCGATGGTCGAGCGCACCCTGATGCGCCCGCCCTCGTCGAGGCTCGGGCCAATCACGCCGGAAGAGCGCCGCAAGCTGATGGCCGAGAGCCCGGTGGCCGGCCAGTACGACCAGACGATCGACCGCGAATCGGCCTTCGAGATCCTGCTGAAGCGCGCGACCGACGCGCAGAAGGCCGAGGCGGACGCCCGCGAGCAGGAAGACCTCGCCGCCGAGCACGGCCGCTCGCGCTGGACGCTGCCGGATTTCGGCGGCGGCTCGACGCGCGACGAGCGTCCGACCAGCACCACCCGGACGACGCGCGCGCCAGCCCCGCCGCGCCCGTCGAACCGGCAGAGCGTGACGGAGGCGGCGATCAAGTCGGTGGTACGGTCGGTCGGGTCGTCGGTCGGGCGGGCGATCGTCAGGGGGGTGTTGGGGAGTTTGAAGAGGGGGCTGGAGGGGGGAGGGGGAGGACGTCGAAGTGCCCGGCTCACGACCTCACTCGATGGGAAAGGTGGCCAATGGCTGGATTGCTGCCTGACGGCTTTTGGGCTGTGAAGTTGCG
>JAUYMV010000624.1 GCA_030698645.1 Mesorhizobium sp. | reverse complement strand
CCGGTGGTCGAGATCGCACTCGACTACGGCCGCCGCGTCGAGGGCTCGAATTCCAAGCTGTCGACCTGGAAGGACGGCGCCAAGATCCTCTGGATGTTCGCCATGCTGATGAAGGAGACGCAGCCGTTCCGCTTCTTCGGCCTGATCAGCCTGGCGATCTGCGGCGTCAGCCTGGCGCTGATGACGCCTGTGCTGATCGAATTCGCCGAAACCGGCCTGGTGCCGCGCATGCCGACCTGGATGCTGTCGATCGGCCTGCTGATCATGGCCATGCTGCTCGGGGCCACCGGCCTCATCCTCGATTCGGTGGCGCGCGGCCGCACCGAGCAGAAGCGCATGGTCTATCTCGCCTTCGGGCCCGCGCGCACCGATCCGCTTCGCCTGGGCACGCTTGCAACGGACGCGATCATGCGCGGCGATCCGGCGCCGATCCGCCGCGCCGGCTGAGATGGGCCGGATCGCCCGTTTCGCGCTCGTCGGCGGCATCGGCTTCCTCGTCGACGCGGCCGTGCTCGCCTTGCTTCTCGGCGCAACGCCGCTCGATCCGTTCCGCGCCCGCCTCGTTTCGATCGGCGCCGCCCTACTCGTCACCTGGCAGCTCAACCGCCATGTCACCTTCGGCCCGTCCGCGCGCACCGTCGCGACCGAGGGCGCGCGCTATGGCGGCGTCGGCATCGCCACCTCGATCGCCAACTACGCCGTCTATTCGGCCGTGCTGCTGACGTTCCCCGCGCTGCCGCCGCTGGCAGCGCTCGTCATAGGCTCGGCTTTCGCTATGGCGCTCTCCTTCCTCGGCTACAGCCGCTTCGTCTTCGACCGCTGAGGCAAGCCGGACAATGCGACAGCGCGAGCGCGGGGCTCTCTGGACCCGCGGACGCGGACGCGATACACCGCCTGTCCGCAGTCCCGGAGGTTTCCCATGACGCTCGAAGTCGCCGTCCAGATGGACCATATCCGCACGGTGTCGATCGCCGGCGACACGTCGTTCGCGCTGTCGCTCGAAGCGCAGCGGCGCGGCCACAAGCTCTGGCACTACACGCCCGACCGCCTGTCGCTCGGCGACGGCAAGGTGACGGCCGGGCTCGAGGCGATGGAAGTGCGCGACGTCAAGGGCGACCACTATGCGCTCGGCCCGATCGAGCGGCGCGACCTGTCGGAAATGGACGTGGTGCTGCTGCGCCAGGACCCGCCCTTCGACATGAACTACATCACGACCACCCACATCCTCGAGCGCATCCACCCCAAGACGCTGGTCGTCAACGACCCGGCCTGGGTGCGCAATTCCCCGGAAAAGATCTTCGTCACCGAATTCCCCGATTTGATGCCGGAGACGCTGATCACGCGCGATCCGTCCGAGGTCGCCGCCTTCCGCAAGGCGCATGGCGACATCATCATCAAGCCGCTCTACGGCAATGGCGGCGCCGGCATCTTCCATCTCAAGGACGACGACCGCAACCTCGCCTCTCTGCTCGAGATGTTTTCGCAGATGTTCCGCGAGCCGTTCATCGTGCAGCGCTACCTGAAGGACGTGCGCAAGGGCGACAAGCGCATCATCCTGATCGACGGCGAGGCGGTCGGCGCGATCAACCGTGTGCCGGCCGAGCACGATAGCCGCTCCAACATGCATGTCGGCGGCCGCGCCGAGGCGACCGAACTGACCGCCCGCGAGCGCGAGATCTGCGCCCGCATCGGCCCGTCGCTGAAAGAACGCGGCTTCATCCTCGTCGGAATCGACGTCATCGGCGACTACATGACCGAGATCAACGTCACCTCGCCGACCGGCGTTCGCGAAGTGAAACGCTTTGGCGGGGCCGACATCGCCAGCCTGTTCTGGGACGCGGTGGAGGCCAAGCGGTAGCTGAGTTTTCTTCTCTTGTTCCTGTATTGTTCTTGCTTGGCGTTGAATTCTGTGCTTCCCTAAGGTCATTCTCATGTGACGGGCCGGTGTCCTGCGGCAGGACGCAGCGGCGGAGGGGCAGGCAATGGTCGCGCGGGTCAGCACGGTCGCATTCGAGGGCATCGAGGCCGTTCCGGTCGACGTGCAGGTGATGGTCGGTCCCGGCAAGATCGGCATGAACATCGTCGGCCTGCCCGACAAGGCGGTTGCCGAGAGCCGCGAGCGCGTGCAGGCGGCGCTGCACGCGTCGGGCCTGTCGATGCCGCCGAAGAAAGTCACCGTCAATCTGGCGCCCGCCGACCTGCCCAAGGAGGGCAGCCACTACGACCTGCCGATCGCGCTCTGCCTGATGGCGGCGCTCGGCGCCATTCCCGGCGACGCGATCGCGGACTATGTCGTGCTCGGCGAATTGTCGCTCGACGGCACGATCGCCGCGGTCGCCGGCGCGCTGCCGGCGGCGATCGGCGCCAACGCCATCGGCAAGGGGCTGATCTGCCCGCACGATTCCGGCCCCGAGGCGGCCTGGGCCGGCGCCGAGGTCGACGTCATCGCGCCGCGCAGCCTGATCGGCATCGCCAATCATTTCCGCGGCACGCAGGTGCTCGCGCGCCCCGAGGCGAGCATCCACGCGCCGGCCAGGAACCTGCCGGACCTCGCCGACATCAAGGGGCAGGAGAGCGCCAAGCGGGCGCTCGAGGTCGCGGCGGCCGGCGGCCACAACCTTCTGATGTCCGGCCCGCCGGGTTCGGGAAAATCGATGCTGGCGCAGCGCTTGCCCTCGATCCTGCCGCCGCTGGCGCGCAAGGAATTGCTCGAAGTATCGATGATCGCCTCGATCGCCGGCGAGCTCGGCGGCGGCAAGCTGACCGACCGGCGGCCTTTCCGGGCGCCGCATCATTCGGCCTCGATGGCCGCGATGGTTGGCGGCGGCCTGCGCATCCGGCCGGGCGAAGCCTCGCTCGCGCACAATGGCGTACTCTTCCTCGACGAATTTCCCGAATTCATCCCGCAGGTGCTCGACGCGCTGCGCCAGCCGCTCGAATCGGGCGAATGCGTCATCGCGCGCGCCAATCACCGCGTCACCTATCCGGCGCGCATCCAGCTCGTCGCGGCGATGAATCCGTGCCGCTGCGGCATGGCCGGCTCGCCCGGCTACAAGTGCCTGCGCGGGCCGCGCTGCCAGTCCGACTACCAGGCGCGCATTTCCGGTCCGCTGATGGACCGCATCGACATCCGCATCGAAGTGCCGGCGGTTTCCGCCGCCGACCTGATCCGCCCGTCGCGGGCAGAGCCGAGCAGCGCGGTCGCCGAACGCGTGGCGCGCGCCCGCGCCATCCAGCGCGAGCGCTTCGCGGGTTTCGGCCTGGCGCATGCGACGACCAATGCGCATTGCTCGGCCGCCCTCGTTGAGGAGATCGCCGCGCCAGACGCCGCCGGGCTCGCGCTGTTGCGCGACGCCAGCGAGAAGCTCGGCTTCTCGGCGCGCGCCTACCACCGGGTGCTGCGCGTGGCGCGCACGCTTGCCGATCTCGACGGCGAGGCGAAGGTCGGACGAATCCACCTCGCCGAGGCGATCTCGTATCGCATGAGTGCGGAGCGCATGGCGCAGGCGGCGTGACGCCGGCCGAGCGACGCGATCGGCGCCGCTTTTTCGGATCCTGCGGCGTGGGTTTCCCTGCGCGAGACGCCGGAGAAGGCCGCGCGACGCGGCGTTGCACGCGGCCCTGCCAGAATTTCTTGGGGACGGCACGCCCGGCCTTTGCGCGGGCGGCCATAGCCAGTCTGCCGCCCTGCGCGCATGGCTGGCGCGCCGACCCGTGCGTCGCGGTCGCCTTTACTTGACGGAGCCGACCAGCATGTTGCTGTCATCGCGGATGGTCACCCAGCGGCCGGTATGCTCGCTCGCCTGGCGCTTGAGGAAGCGGTACGGCGTCTGGCTCCACAGCTTCACGCTGTCGCTCAGATTGTCGAGGATGTAGTCGCCCTTGTCGGTGCGCACGGTCAGAACCGCATGACCCTCGCCGTCCGGCTTGCGCACCACCGTGATCAGCAGGGCGGAGAGCGAGATGCCCGTGTCGGCGAGCAGGCGGCGCTTCAGGAGCACGTAGTCCTCGCAGTCGCCCACCTTGTCGGGATAGGCCCAGACCTCGTCCTTGCCGTAGATGTCGAAATCGTTCATCGGCTTGATCGAGCGATTGACCTCGACGTTGACCGCGTTGATGCGCTTCCACGCCGCGCCGGACAACTTCAGCGGCGCGGTGTCGCGCAGGCGGATCGAGCACTCCGCCGGAGTGGCCTTGCAAAATTCGTAGTGGCCGATGGGTTGCGAGGTGAGCGAGCCGGTCGCCATGCCGGCCTGAGCGGACCCGGCGAAAAGGCTAGACGCGGCAGCAACTGCGACTGCCGCGCCCGCGCGCATCCATTGTCCCCGTCGAGGCCCCAAGCCACTCATGTTTGCCGGCTCCCCGCCCGCCTTATCGTTAAGGAAAGGTTAAGGGCGTTCGGGTGCCAAAGTCAATTCACAAGGGCGGCCTTGTTCCGGCCATGGTTACCGGCGGCGGCGCGGCGCCACCGCACGATGTCGTGACCGGCCAGGCCGGCCGGGGATCCCGTCAGGATTTGGTCTGGCGCACGAGCTGCAGCTTGGGCTTCACCCTGGCCGTGCGCCCGTAGCTCGACATGAAATCGACGATGCGCGGCAGGATTTCGGCCCGGTAGCGCGAGCCGTTGAAGACGCCGTAATGGCCGACCGCCGGCTGCATGTAGTGCACCCGCGCGTCGTCCGGAATGTTGCTGCACAGCGTCTGGGCGGCGCGTGTCTGGCCGATGCCCGAAATGTCGTCGTTCTCGCCTTCGACGGTCATCAGCGCCACGTTGCGGATCTTCGACGGGTCGACGCGCTCGCCGCGGAACATCATCTCGCCCTTGGGCAGCGAATGCTTGACGAAGACGGTATCGACCGTCTGCAGGTAGAACTCCGCCGTCAGGTCCATCACGGCGAGATATTCGTCATAGAAGTCGCGGTGCTTCTCGGCATTGTCGCCGTCGTTCTTCACGAGGTGCATGAAGAAGTCCTTGTGGGCGTCGATGTGGCGGTCGAGATTCATGCTCATGAAGCCGGAGAGCTGCAGGAAGCCGGGATAGACCGGCCGCAGGAAGCCCGGATTCGGCCACGGCACGCTCATGATGACATTGTCGTGGAACCAGTCGATGCCACGCTCCTCGGCCAGACGGTTGACCGCCGTCGGGTTGGCGCGCGTGTCGATCGGGCCGCCCATCAGCGTCATCGTCACGGGCGCGCATTCGTCGCCGCGCGCTTCCATGATGGCGACCGCCGCCAGCACCGGCACCGAAGGCTGGCAGACCGCCATGACATGGGTGTCGGGTCCAAGCTCGTGCAGCATGTCGATGACGTAGTCGATGTAGTCGTCGAGATCGAACGACCCCGCCACCTGCGGCACGTCCCGCGCGTCGATCCAGTCCGTGATGTAGACATCGGCGTGCGGCAGCATGGATTCGGCCGTGCCGCGCAGAAGCGTCGCGTAGTGTCCGGACATCGGTGCGACGATGAGCAGCTTGCGGTCTGGCTTGCGGCCGGGCGGCAGGTCGCGCTTGAAATGGAGCAGATTGCAGAACGGCCGCGTCCACACGATCTCTTCCGTAACCGCGACCTGCTTCCAGTCGACCACCGTCCGCGTCAGTCCGAATTCGGGCTTGGCGTAGCGCCGCGTGGTGCGCTCGAAGAGCTCGGCGGTGCCGGCGATCGACCGGCCGAAAGGCGTATGCGACAGCGGATTGAGCGGGTTCGAATAGAACAGCTTGGTGGCGTCGGCGATCCTGCGATACGGCTGCAGGACCGCATGGTTCATCTCATAGAGCTGGTAGAACATCGGTTCCCCTCGCCGCGGAGCAAGCCGGAATGGTTGCGCGGCATACTGTACTGTAATGAAACTATCATCGATTTGTTGCAATGCAACGTCAATGGCGCCAACCGATCGTCAGGATTGCGCCGGGTTGCGGCGTTTCCGGTCATAGCCGGCGCAGCATCAGGATGCGCCGGGCCGGGTCCACGCCGGCCGGCACCTCGCTGAAAAATCGCTCGCCGAGCGCGGCCGGGGCCGCCGCCGGGTCAAGCTCCGCAAAGCCCCGCCGCGCATAGAACGGCGCGTTGAAGGGCACGTCGCGAAAGGTCGACAGCGCAAGCGCATCGAAGCCCTTCGCCCGCGCCAGGCCGGCGACCGCCTCCAGCAGCGAACTGCCCACGCCGCGCCGGCCGAAATCGGGATCGACGCTGAGCTCGCGCAAATAGAAGACGCCGGCGAAGGGACCGGCGACGGCAAAGCCGATGGCGCGTCCGCCCCCATCGCAGGGCCGGTCCGGGTCGGACCACGTCGCCACCAGGCACGGATCGCTTTCGAGGAAGGCCCGGAACTCGGCAAAGGGCGTCTCGGGCGCCTCCGCGATCTGGGGGTAGCCATGCGCGGCGAACAGGCCGTCGGCGCGCCGGCCGAGCGCGTGCAGCGCTGGCATGTCGCCGGGTTCGCAGGCGCGGATGCCGAGCATGGACGATCGCCCCCGCGCGGATCGCTCCTCAGACGCCTTCGACGATGACCATCTCGGCATCGGCATATTTCTGCCGGATCGCCTTGGCGGCCTGGTATTCGGGGGAGTTGTAGCAGGCCCTGGCGGTTTCGAGGGAGTCGAACTCGATCACCACGTTGCGGCCGCGGCCCTTGCCTTCCATCGCCTCGTAGGCCCCGCCGCGGGCGAGGAATTTCGCGCCGTAGCGCTCGAAGGCGGGCTTCGCGGTGGCGACATAGCCCTTGTAGCCCTCGGTGTCGCGCACATCGACATGGGCGATCCAGTATCCCTTGGCCATTCAGCCCTCCCGGTCGTTCTTCATTTCGTCCAGAATAGCTTGCGCGGCGGCCCGCCTGTCAACGGCGCCGACGATCGGCCGGGCGACGACCAGATGGCTGGCGCCGACGCGCAGCGCGTCGGCCGGCGCCATGACGCGCTTCTGGTCGCCATGGTCGCTGCCGGCCGGTCTTATCCCCGGCGTCACGACGGCGAGGTCGGGGCCAATGATCCGGCGCACGGCGGCCGCCTCGCCGGCCGAGCAGACGATGCCGCCCATGCCGGCGGCGAGCGCCTGTTCGGCGCGGCGCAGCACCAGCGTGTGCGGATCGTATTCGTAACCGGCGTCGATCATGTCCTGTTCGTCCATCGACGTCAGAACCGTGACGCCGAGCAGGCAGATGCCGGAGCCGCTGGCGGCGGCGACCGCCGCCTTCATGGCCTTCGGATAGGCGTGCAGTGTCAGCATCGACACGCCCATCCGGGCGATGCTCTCGACGCCCCTGGCCACCGTGTTGTCGATGTCGAGCAGCTTCATGTCGAGGAAGACGCTGGTTCCGCCGGCGGCGAGCGCACGTGCGAAGTCGAGGCCGCCCGCAAAGGCGAGTTGGTAGCCGATCTTGTAGAACGAGACGAGGCCGTCGAGATCGCGCACCACGGCCTCGGCTTCCTCGACGCTCGCTACGTCGAGGCCGACGATCAGCCGGCGATCGATCGCCTCGCTCATGGCTCGATCCTCCGTGAGTGGAGGCGGGCATGTTCCGCCAGGCTGGCGCAGAGCCGGGTCATGCCCTTGCGCAGGCGCTCCTCCCTGAAATCGCCGTCATCGCCAAAGGCGTCGGCGCCGTTCGGCACGGAAACCTGCGCCGAGATCGGCTCCATGCCGATATGCGACAGCACGGCGCGCAGATGGTTTGCCGAGCGGATGCCGGCGAAATGTCCGTCGGACGACGAGCAGATGGCGACGATCTTGCCCGGATAGGGGCGCAGCGGCCTGCCGCCATCCTTCGAGACGCGGCTGACCCAGTCGATGGCGTTCTTGAGCAGCGGCGGAATCGAGCCGTTGTATTCCGGTGTGCAGATCAGCACGGCGTCGTGCGCGTCGATCAGGCGCGCGAGTCGGAACGCGTTGTCCGGAATGCCTTTTTCCGCCTCCAGATCCTCGTCCATGATGGGCAGCGGATAGTCGGCGAGCGAGATGCGCGTTACCTCGGCGCCCTGCAGCGCCAGTTCCTTCATCGCCGCATCGGCGGTCCGGCCGCTAAACGCGCCGCTGCGGGTCGATCCGGCGAAGACCAGGATTCTGGGGTTCATGCGGGCTCCCTGTCGGCCTCTCCGCTATAGGGGGCGGCGAGGCAAATCAAGCCGGGGCGGCGATTTCGCGTCAGCTGCGCGCCGGACGGCGGTAGATCCACAGCTGGGTCGGCGGGATGTTGCGCACCATGAAATCGAAGTGCTCGACGATGTAGTCGCCGCGGCCGGCCGGAACGGGGGACATCGGACCATAGGTCAGCTGCACGATGGGTCGGCCGGCGGGCAGCCGGTCCAGCAGGGCGCCGATATAGGCGACGCGCCTGTCGACCGGGAAGTTCAGCAGGGGGACGCCGGAGACGACGGAATCGAACACCGTATCCTTCAAGGCGCCGAGCGTCGTATCGAGATCGAAGGCATCGCCCTGGATGAAGTTCACGCCCGGATAGTTCTCGCGCAGATGCTCGACGAAGTCGGCCGAATATTCGATCGAGTAGAGATTTTCCGGCTTCACGCCGCGCGCCAGGATGGCGCGGGTGATGACGCCGGTGCCGGGTCCGAGTTCGAGGACCGGCAGGCCGGACGCCGGATCGATCACGGAAGCCATGCGCTTGGCCGTGTAGGAGCTCGTCGGGACAATCGAGCCGACCGCGCGCGGCTTGTCGATCCATCCGCGAAAAAAGCGGAGCTCCTCGTCGAATTTCTGGCTGAACGATCTTCTCAGGGCGCCGCCGAAGGTCATGCACAAGTCCTCATAGCCGCGTCTGGCTGACGCAACGTTACTGCCCGATTTCCGAGGCGGAATAAAGACCGCTGTGCCGCGCTGCACAATTTTCCGTCGCCGGCCTCATTCGCCGAACGATTCGAAGAAGTCCTTCATACGCGCAAAGAAGCCGGTCGACTGCGGGGAATTTTCGGTCGACGAGATCCGGTCGAACTCCTCGAGCAGTTCGCGCTGCTTCTTGGTGAGGTTTTGCGGCGTCTCGACCGCGACCTGGATATAGAGATCGCCGATATTGGCCTGCCTCAGCACCGGCATACCCTTGCCTTTGAGGCGGAACTGCTTGGCGTTCTGGGTGCCCTCGGGGATCTTGACCTTGGTCTGCGTGCCGTCGAGCGTCGCCACCTCGAACGTGCCGCCGAGGGCGGCAGTCGTCATCGAGATCGGTACCTTGCAGTAGAGGTCGGCGCCGTCGCGCTGGAAGAACTCGTGCGGTTTCACGGCGAGGAAGATGTAGAGGTCGCCCGACGGGCCGCCGCGCGCGCCGGCCTCGCCTTCGTTCGACAGGCGGATGCGCGTGCCGTCCTCGATGCCGGCCGGAATGTTGACCGACAGCGCGCGCTCCTCGACGACGCGCCCCTGGCCGCCGCATTTGCCGCAGGGGTCCTTGATCGTCTGGCCACGACCCTGGCAGGTCGGGCAGGTGCGCTCGATGGAGAAGAAGCCTTGGCTGGCGCGCACGCGGCCCGAACCCTGGCAGGTGGCGCAGGTGACCGGCTGGGTGCCTGGCTTGGCGCCGGAGCCGGCGCATTCGGTGCACTGGATGGAGGACGGCACGCGGATCTGCGCGGTCTTGCCCGAATAGGCCTCTTCCAGCGTGATTTCCATGTTGTAGCGAAGGTCGGCGCCGCGCTCGCGCCCGCCCGACGAGCGCTGCCGGCGGCCGCCGCCCATCATGTCGCCGAAGATATCCTCGAAGATGTCGGCAAAGCCGCCGCCGGCGAACCCGGCGCCGGCCTGGCCCATGCCGCCATTCTCGAAGGCGGCGTGGCCGAACCGGTCGTAGGCGGCGCGCTTCTGCGGGTCCTTCAGCGTGTCGTAGGCTTCGTTGATCGCCTTGAAGCGCTGTTCGGCGGTGTGATCGTCGGGGTGGCGGTCGGGGTGGCAGTCCATGGCGAGCTTGCGGAAGGCCGCCTTCAGCTCCTTCTCGTCCGCGCCCTTATGGACACCCAGCGTTTCGTAGAAATCGGCTTTCATATCGCCCCGCGGAAGAAATTCAGTCGAGTTCCGGATTGGTCGCTTCGGTCCCGGATTTAGTAAGCCGGGTCTGGCTATGCCATAGGCCTGGCAGGCCTTTGAAGCGATTTCTGCCGTTCATGGTCATTTCCGTGCGGCGCCGGCCATATGTGCCGGCACGATCCGGCCGCGCGGCCCCGCATACGGTAAACAAAAGCCCGGCGCTACGGCCGGGCTTCCGTTTGACTGTGCTGACCGATCAGGCCGACTTCTTCTTGTCGTCCTCGTCGATTTCCTCGAAGTCGGCGTCGACCACGTCTTCGCCGCTCTTGGCGGCGTCGGCGCGGGCGTCGGCTTCGGCGGCTTCGGCCTGGCTGGCTTCATACATCGCCTGGCCGAGCTTCATCGAGGCTTCGGCGAGCACGTTCGACTTCGCCTTGATGTCCTCGGCGTCGTCGCCCTCGGCGGCTGCCTTCAGGCTGGCGATCGCATCGGAAATCGCGGTGCGCTCCGCCTCGCCGATCTTCTCGCCATATTCGCCAAGCGACTTCTCGGACGAGTGGATGAGCGCCTCCGCCTGGTTGCGCGCCTCGACAAGCGCACGGCGCTTCTTGTCGGACTCGGCGTTGGCCTCGGCATCCTTCACCATCTTCTCGATGTCGGCATCGCTGAGACCGCCGGACGCCTGGATGCGGATCTGGTGCTCCTTGCCGGTGCCCTTGTCCTTGGCCGAGACGTTGACGATGCCGTTGGCGTCGATGTCGAAGGTGACCTCGATC
>JAUYMV010000453.1 GCA_030698645.1 Mesorhizobium sp. | reverse complement strand
CCGAAGCCCAGTTCGCCACCGCCTTCGAGGCGTTGTCCGCGATCCTGGCGGAGGCCGGCGCGGGCCTCTCCGACATCGTCGAACTGACCACCTACCACGTCGACATCGCGACCCACATGGAAGCCTTCATGCGCGTCCGGGACCTCTATTTAAGCGAGCCCTGGCCGGCCTGGACGGCAATCGGCGTCGCGGAGCTGGTCGTGCCCGGCGGGCTGGTGGAGATACGGGCGGTGGCGGTGGCGCGGGAGAAGCAGGCTATGCAGCCGAGTGAAAGTGGCGGCGACCGTCACGGTTAGCGCGCTCCCCCTGTGGGGGCCCGAAGGACGCCGGCAGGCCGGTGGGGGTATCTTTGCAGGGCAGAGCAGTAGCGGACCCCCACCCTTTATCCCTCCCGACAAGGGGCAGGGAGACGCGGACGTCGCGCTCCGCTCGACACCTCACGCAACCTTGAGCGTCGTCTCCTCGCCGCTCACCGGATCGACGAACACAAACCGACCGCCATCGCCCTGCATGAGCTGATGATTGGCATTCAGCAGCTCGATGCCGAAGACCGATCCGTCCGGCGATAGATCGATCAGCACATCGTCCGAGACCTTGATGGTTTCGACGTCGCCGGATTTCTCGCGTAATTTGATGTAGGCGACGTTAGCGCTCGGGTCATAGGTCAGCTTCATGGCGCTTGCCCTCAGAAGAATTTGACGATCACCGCGATCGCAAGCCACGCTTCATCCTCATAGACAGCATAGACTTCCAACTGCTTCGTGTCGAATACACGTCCGCGCCAGGTAAACGCGCCTGGGAAATTTCGCCGGAAGCCGGTTCGCCCATGCTTGGCCGGAAAACGCTCGCCCGACTGTACCGTGGCAATTACCTCGGCTTCGCTCGCGCCGCGAATGTCGATCCGGTCCACCGCATGAGGATGCAGCCGAACCCTCTCCATCGCCTACCCAAACTTCCCCGTCCGCGGAAACCCCTTCGGCGCGATGCGCCCGGCGCTCGCCCGATCGCCCATCCACTCCGCGAGTTCCTCCCGCGTCCTGGTATAGGTCCGGTCCGCCGAATCCTGCCAGGTCAGCCCCGCCGCGATCGAAAACGTCTTGACGTCCGCCACGCCGCCATCCTTGTAGCGCTGCAGGCGCACGCCCTTGCCGCGCGCCATGTCGGGCACGTCGGCGAGCGGGAAGACGAGCAGCTTGCGGTTCTCGCCGACGATGGCGACATGGTCGCCCTCGACCCAGGTCAGGCGCTTGGCCTCGTCGGGCGCCTTGACGTTCATCACCTGCTTGCCCTTGCGGGTGTTGGCGGCGACCTCTTCCTCCGACACGGTGAAGCCGTAGCCCTCGTGGCTGACCAGCAGCAGCTTGCGCTTCGGGTCGTGCACGAAGGCGGTGACGATGTCCTGGTCGTTGTCCATGTCGACGATGATGCGGATCGGCTCGCCATGGCCGCGCCCGCCGGGCAGCCGGTCGGCGCCGATCGTGTAGAATTTTCCGCCGGTGGTGAAGACGATGATCTTGTCCGTCGTCTGCGCGTTGAAGGCGAGCTTGAGCTTGTCGCCCTCCTTGAAGGTGAGCGTGGAATGGTCCGACATGTGCCCCTTCATGGCGCGCAGCCAGCCCTTTTCCGAGACGACCACCGTCACCGGCTCCTTCTCGATCATGGCGTTCTGGATGTCGCTCAGATCGTGTTCCGGCGCGTCGGCGAAGCTGGTGCGGCGGGGGCCGAGCACCTTGTCCCGGTCGGGACCAAACTTGTCGCGCATCTCCTTGATCTGCCAGGAAATCGTCGACCATTGCTTCGGCTCCGAGGCGAGCAGCGCCTCGATCTGCGCCTTCTCCGCCGACAGGCCGTCGAATTCCTTGCGGATCTCGAACTCCTCCAGCTTGCGCAGCGCGCGCAGCCGCATGTTGAGGATGGCTTCGGCCTGGGTGTCGGTCAGGTCCCAGCGCGCCATCATGACCTGCTTCGGCTCGTCCTCCTCGCGGATGATGCGGATCACCTCGTCGAGGTTGAGATAGGCGATCAGATAGCCGGCCAGCACCTCCAGCCGCCTGGCGATCTCGGCCAGGCGGTGCTTCGAGCGGCGCACCAGCACGTCCTTGCGGTGCTCCAGCCATTCCTGCAGCACGCCCTTCAGCGACAGCACGTTCGGCACTTTTCCGCGCGACAGAACGTTCAGATTGAGCGGGAAGCGCGTCTCCAGTTCGGTCAGCTTGAACAGCGACTCCATCAGCAGGCCGGGATCGACCGTCCGGCTCTTCGGCACGATGACGACGCGGATGTCCTCCGCGCTCTCATCGCGGATGTCCTCGAGCAGCGGCAGGCGCTTGGCCATCAGCAGCTCGGCGATCTTCTCGATCAGCTTGGCCTTCTGCACCTGGTAGGGGATCTCGGTGACCACCACGTTCCAGGTGCCCCTGCCCTGATCCTCCTGCTGCCAGCGCGCGCGCACGCGAAAGCCGCCGCGGCCGGTCTCGTAGGCGTCGAGGATCGAGGCGCGGTCGTCGACGATGATGCCGCCGGTCGGGAAGTCCGGCCCCTGCACCAGCCCGTCCTCGGCGGTCTTCGCCATCAAATCGGCGACGCTCGCATCGGGCTGCTCGATCAGCAGGAGGGCGGCGTTGCAGAGCTCGAACGCATTGTGCGGCGGGATCGAGGTCGCCATGCCGACGGCGATGCCGGACGAGCCGTTGGCGAGCAGGTTCGGGAAGGCGCCGGGCAGCACGACCGGCTCCTCGTCCTCCTCATTGTAGGTGGCGCGGAAATCGACGGCGTCCTCGGTGATGCCTTCGAGCAGCAGCGTCGAGACCTCGGTCATGCGCGCCTCGGTGTAGCGCATGGCGGCGGCGTTATCGCCGTCGATATTGCCGAAATTGCCCTGCCCGTCGACCAGCGGGTAGCGCACCGAGAAGGACTGCGCGAGGCGCACCAGCGCGTCGTAGATCGACTGGTCGCCATGCGGATGGAATTTTCCCATCACCTCGCCGACGATGCGGGCGCATTTTGCAAAACCCTGGTCGGGGTTGAGGCGCAGGAGCCGCATCGCGTGCATGATGCGCCGATGCACAGGCTTCAGCCCGTCGCGCACGTCGGGCAGCGCGCGGTGCATGATGGTCGACAGCGCGTAGGCGAGATAGCGCTCCTCAAGCGCCTTCCTGAGGTCAATCGGCTCGATATTGTCGCCGCTGCCGGAACCCGGCGGAATCAGGCTTTTTCCCATGCTCCCGCGTTAGAAGAGCGGGCGATTCGCTGCAAGTCCTCATCTCGACAAGATCGGGGCGCAGCGTCTATCTTCCCGACCGGATTTTCAGCAACGCGCGACCGAGGATATCCCCATGCGTCTCCAGTCTTTCGGCTTCATTGCTCTTGCGGCGGCAATCGGCCTGCCGGGCGGCGCCGGGGCCGTCGAACCGGACCAGCTCGGCGCCCGCATCAAGACGCTCTTCGCCACCCAGGGCGTCGACATCGCCTGGGCGACGGCGACGGCGAACGGCTCGTCCGTCGTGTTCAACGGTGTCACGGTGGCCTCCGGCGGCGAGAGCATCCCGGTCGGCGTCATCACGCTCGGGGACGTCAGCGAGGAAGACGACGGCGACTATCTGGTCGGCACGCTCGACATGCCGTCCTACGCCTATTCGCGCGACGGCATCGACTTTTCGGTCGGCGGCGTGGAAGTGACCGGCCTGCTGCTGCCGTCGGCCACCACGACGGACCCGATGGCCAGCAGCGGCATCTTCGAGACGCTGGAAGTCGGCAAGATCAGCGCCAGCAAGGACGGCAAGACCGCCTTCCAGCTCGAAGGCCTGGTCTACGAGATCGAGCGCGGCGACGACGGACAGTCGCTGACCTTCAGCGGCGCGGCGGAGCGCTTTTCGGCCGACCTGTCGGCGGCCGGCGATCCGCAGAGCCTCGCCATGGCGACCGCGCTCGGGCTCGCCAATCCAACCGGCAGTTTCGAGACGTCGGGCAGCTTCTCGCAGGCCGACGGCACGGTCACCCTCGACCAGCTCGACTTCACCATCGACAATGCCGGCACACTCGGCCTGACGCTCGACCTCAGCGGCTACACGCCACAGCTCGTCAAGGCGATGCAGGAGCTGCAGAAGAACCAGGCGACCATGACCGACGAGGAGAAGTCGGCGCAGGGCCTCGCCTATCTCGGCCTCATGCAGCAGCTCAACTTCAACGGCGCGTCGATCCGCTACGACGACAACCAGCTCGCCGAGCGCGCCCTCAACCTCGCCGGCGGCATGCAGAACATGCAGCGCGCCGACTTCTCCTCGATGGCGAAGATGCTGATCCCCGACATGCTCTCCGAATATGTCTCGCCCGAATTCGCCGCCAAGGTGACCGACGAGGTGGTCAAGTTCGTCGACGCGCCGAAGAGCCTGGAGATCCGCGCCGCGCCGGCCAATCCGGTGCCCTTCGCGATGATCGGCGCCGGCGCGATGATGGCGCCGAAAAGCCTGCCGGATACGCTCGGCCTGACGGTGGTGGCCAACGAGGACGCCGAATAGCCGGGCGCAGCATCCTGAAACCTGGCGGCGACGCGGCCTGAACGGTCGCCGCCGCGGCGCTTTCTGTGGCACAGATTGGATCCCGTCACGAAAGCGATTCGATGCCGCAGCCGCAGATCCGGACCGACCCCCTGTTCGACGACGTCCCCTCGCCCGGCCCCCTCGCCGTGCTGAAGCGCGTCTACGGCTATGACAGCTTTCGCGGCAAGCAGGCGGCCGTCATCGACCGGATCGTGTCGGGCGGCGACGCCGTGGTGCTGTTTCCGACCGGCGCCGGCAAATCGCTCTGCTTCCAGATCCCGGCGCTCTGCCGGCCCGGAGTCGGCATCGTCGTCTCGCCGCTGATCGCGCTGATGCGCGACCAGGTCGAAGCCCTGAAGCAGCTCGGCGTCAATGCCGCCGCGCTCAACTCCTCGCTCACCCGCGAGGAATTTCTGGACGTGCGCGGCCAGATTTCGCGCGGCGAGCTCGACCTCCTCTACGTGACGCCGGAGCGCATCGTGACGCCGGCCTTCCGCGAGCTGATCGGCAATGCACGCATCGCGCTCTTCGCCATCGACGAGGCGCACTGCGTCTCGCAATGGGGCCACGATTTCCGCCCCGAATACCGCGCGCTCGGCCATCTGGCCGAGACTTGGCCCGGCGTCCCGCGCATGGCGCTGACCGCCACCGCCGACCCGCACACCCGCGAGGACATCATCGACAGGCTGGCCTTGCGCGGCGCGGAAGTCTTCACCACCTCGTTCGATAGGCCCAACATCGCCTATGAAATCGTCGAGCGCGACCAGCCGCGCCAGCAGCTCTTGCGGTTCCTCGCCCGCCACAAGGGCTCGTCCGGCATCGTCTACTGCCTGTCGCGCGCCAAGGTCGACGACACCTCCGCCTGGCTGAACGCGCAAGGCATCCGCTCGATGGCCTACCACGCCGGCATGGATCGCGCGGCCCGCGATGCCAGCCAGGACGCCTTCCTCAAGGAAGAAGACCTCTGCCTGGTCGCCACCGTCGCCTTCGGCATGGGCATCGACAAGCCGAACGTGCGCTATGTCGCGCATCTCGATCTCCCCGGCTCCGTCGAGGCCTATTACCAGGAGACCGGCCGCGCCGGGCGCGACGGCCTGCCGTCGGACGCCTGGATGGCCTACGGCATGGCCGACGCGATCCAGCGCACCCGCATGATCGACCAGGGCAATTCCGCCGACGACGTCAAGCGCGTCGAGCGCGCCAAGCTGAACGCGCTGCTCGCCATCTGCGAGACCGCCGGCTGCCGCCGCCAGGCCATCCTGGCGCATTTCGGCGAGGCGCATCCGGGCCAATGCGGCGATTGCGACACCTGCATAAATCCCGTCGAGACCTGGGACGGCACGGAGGCCGCCATCAAGGCGCTGGCCGCCATCTACCGCACCGGCGAACGCTTCGGCACCGGCCATCTGATCGACGTGCTGCTGGGCCACGAAAACGACAAGACCACCCGCTTCGGCCATGTCTCCATGCCGGTCTTCGGCGCCGGACAGGACCTGCCGCAAAAGACCTGGCAATCCGTCTACCGCCAGCTTCTCGCCGCCGGTCTCGTCAGCGTCGACCACGACGCCTATGGCGCGCTGAAACTCGAGCCCGGCGCCCGCGACGTCTTCAAGCGCGAACGCGAGGTGCGCCTGCGCAAGGACCGCCCGGCGCCGGTGCGAACACGTGGCGCGCGCGGCGCGGGCGGCTACGGCGCAACCGGCGCCTCGGGCTCAGGCAGCTCCGCCGGCGCCAAGGCCCTGCTCTCCCCCGCCGACACCCCCCTCTTCGAAGCGCTGCGCGCCGCCCGCACGGCAATCGCCAAGGAACTCGCCGTGCCGCCCTATGTCGTGTTTCCGGACACCACGCTGGTGGCGATGGCGACGCAACGGCCGCAGACGCGCGCGGCGATGCTGGAGATTTCGGGGGTGGGGCAGGCGAAGCTGGAGCGGTATGGGGACAGGTTTCTGGGGGTGATCAGGGGTGGATCTGAGAGAAGGGATTGATAGGAAAGAGGCCGAGTCCAGGCAATCCGGTTTCTGCGGAGAGGGGGGCAGTGAGCCGAGCGCTCGATAAGTCCGACGTCAGCTTCCGACCCCAAGTCGGTCCTTCGCGACTGACTGAGAAGCATCGGAAACCCGCCGTCTAATCAGCAATTTCTTGTCGGCATAATGGGGCACAAAGCCGGCCGGCAACTCTGGATCGCCGCTAAGTGATGAGCTGAAATCACATTGGGTACCGAACTTGCTCGCTGCCATTACCGGTGCATCTTGAAACCAATTTCCGCGAGCGCGCAGCTTGCCCATTCGGAACCACTCGTCTCAAGGCACCGGAACAGTCGCGATGAAGTCGATCGTTCTCTTCAGAGCCTCAGCATCGTGGAAGATACCGAAATGTGTCGTCTGCGCCAGGACTTCTGCGCTTCCACGGTAGTCATTGGACTTCAACAGATCGAGGAGCGCGGTGCTGTCGACGGCCTCATCCTTGTCGCCGACGAGCACGAGACTGTTCGAGGGCATAGCTTTCACGTCGGCCGCATAGTCGTTGCGAGGGTGATAGGAGGAATTGAGCCGCCAAGAATAGGCGAGCGTCTCGGTCCCGTTCCATGCGCCGGCAGGCTTGTTGAAGGCGATGATCGGCAGTCCATCGAAGCCGTGCACGCCGATGATGTTCAGCGCCACGAGCCCCAGGATGCGGGGCAGATGGATGACGTTCCAACCGCCCGCATTGCCGCCACGCACCGCGGCCGTGCGGGGAATGACCGGAGCCATGGCGATGTAGCTCGCGATCGCCTCCTGCTGCGGTGCCTTACCGCCCGCAAAACGCAACAGAAATCCGCCACCGCTCGAATGGCCGCCCAAGATGATGGGACCGTTGTGGCCCCGCTTCCGAAGTTCCCGGATGAGATCGACGATGTCGTCCTCATACTGGCCGACATATTCGACGTCGCCCCGGCGGCGTCCCGAGAAATAGTGACCCCGCATGTTCGGCAGGACGACCTTGGCTGCTCCTGCCGCGCTCACATATTTCGCCAACTCGTCATATCCGCCGCCATGATACGAGGACCCGTGAACGAAAATCAGGATCCGCTCGCTCGCTGCATCGTAGAACCTGTAGGCAAGCGCATCGCCGTCACGCGCGCGAAACTGCTGCAACGGTGGCAGATCCGCGGCACCGTTGTCCCGCTCCCGGGAAAAGCCGAAGACATCTGTTTCCGGCGGCATCGGTGGAAAGGGCGTCGCAATCGCCACGATTGCGGCGATCAGGCCGGCCGTCGCGAGGGCGATGAGAATGATGAATCCGCGAAACAAATGGCGCAATGTGTCTACTCCGCAAGTGAATTCGTATTCGAATGAAGCGCAGCAAGTTCATAGCCATATCGACAGAAGTGGGACGTATCCCAGCGTCTGCGGCGCAGGATGTCTACGCCACAGGACGGCGGGCGGCATTCTCTTGAAGGAGCCGTACAAGACCTACCACTGCAGTGCTGCGGTAGCAACGAGCACCATTACCACCGGGCGTCACTCAAGCGGCGAGGCGAAGGGGATAGCCGACTGAAACCCGCAATTCCGCTTCCCACCCCTATTGGCATTAGAAACGACTAGACCTGCGAGCCCGTGCGCCCGTCAGCGCGGTCGACGCGCTGAGCGTGTTTAGCGAGGCGATGCTTTGCATCGTTGCTATCTCGTCTGATGTCTTCCCGCATTCCCCAGCAACCTCCCCCTACCCCCTTAAAACCTCCCCCAGCGCCGCCGACAGAAAATCCGCCACGCGCCTGATCCGCGCATTGCTGCGCACCTCCTCGCTCATTACCAGCCAGACCGGCAGCGCGCCCAGTTTCAGCCCGGCGTCGACCTGTTCCAGCTCCGGATGCCGCCTCGCCAGAACCACCTGCCCCACCCCGATGCCGGCGCCGGCCAGCAGCAGGTTCCAGGTCAGCATGCCGTCGTCGGTGCGCAGCGCGAATTCCTCGCGGGTCAGCTCGATGCCGCGCGCGGCGAAGCCGCGGATCAGGGAATCGCTGCGGTCGAGGCCGATCAGATCGTGGTTGCGAAGATCGGCCTCGGACGTCACGCGGCCGCGCCTGTCGAA
>JAUYMV010000573.1 GCA_030698645.1 Mesorhizobium sp. | reverse complement strand
TGGGGGTTGGGGCTCGCGCACGGATGATCACGACAAAATATTTCGACGGCATTCGGGACGCCCGTGCCAAACAGCGTCCGGTTTCGGAGCTTCCGCCGTTCGACCTCGGACGGTCCCGGTCGAAGGGCGGCTTCGGCGACTACGTCAAGGGCCTGTTCATCGAGGACCCACGCTGGTGGCTGACGCCGCTCAGGCGCTGGTGGCCGATCCTGCGGATCGGCAGGTTCGTTCTGGTGACCCGGAACGAGGACGTCCGCGACGTGCTGGAGCGCGGCGACGAATTCGCCACCCCCTACGGGCCCGACATGACCGAGATGGGCGGCGGCGCGAACTTCATCCTCGGCATGCAGGACGGCGCCGACTACCGGAAGATGAAGTCGTCGGTGCTCAGCGCCTTTCCGCCGGACGAGGTCGAGCGGCTGGTCAGGCCGATCGCGGCGAAACACTCCCGGGACATCATGGCGCGCGCGGCGCCCGGCTTCGATGCCGTCGGCGGGCTGCTGAAGATCGTACCCACCCGGATCTGCCGCGACTATTTCGGAATGGTCTTCGATGACGAGGTGGAGTTCTCCGACTGGTCGATCGCGCTCAGCGCGCTGTTCTTCTCGGACCCTTTCGCAAGCCAGGTGACGCGCGAACTGGCGGTTCAGGCCGCCGAACGGATGATCAAGTCGGTCGACAGGTCGATCGAGGCCGTCCGCGAGGGCCGCACCAGCCCGGACACCCCGCTGGCGCGCATGGTCGCGCTGATGGACCAGGACAAGGTATCGCTGAAGGACATCCATTCGATCATGCTCGGCATGATCGCCGGCTTCGCGCCGACCAATCTTCTGGCGGGCGGCAATTGCCTGGATGTCATCCTGTCGAAACAAGAGGCGCGGGCCGCGGTCGAAGCCGCGATCGAGGCCCGCGACACCAAGAAGCTCGACAAGGCGGTTCTCGAGGCAATGCGCTTCAAGCCGATCTGGATCGGCCCCTGGCGCCATGCGTCGCGCGACGCCTACATCGCCAAGGGCACGCGCCGCGAACGTCTGGTCCGGCAGGGCTCCACCGTGATGCCCGCGACGCTGTCGGCCATGTTCGATCCCGCCGCGGTGGAGCGGCCGAACGACTACCTCCCGGGACGGCCGCAGCGCGACTATCTCGTCTATGGCCACGGCATCCATCTGTGCATCGGCGCCGAGGTGGCCAGGGTGCAGATCGGCGAGTGCCTGCGCGCGCTGTTCGAGAAGAAGGGCTTGCGCCGGGCCGCCGGAAAGGCCGGCCGGATGACGCGCCTCGGCGCCTTTCCGGAGACGCTGTGCATCGACTTCGAGCGCGCGCCGCTGTGCCGCGTCACGCCGCACGCGCTGATAACCGTGATCTGTCCGGTCAAGGCCGGCGTGTCGCTGGCGAGCCTGAAGAAGAAGGTCGAGGCGTTGGGCAATCCGGCAGTCGCCGCCATGCGTGGCGCGCTCGATGCCGCCGGCATCGTTCATTTCGCCAGTCTGGCGGTTCCTGAGACGGGCAAGGTGGACGAGGCGACTGGGCAAGAGACCGGCATGCTGGTGCTCGAACTGTCCGGCGACGGCGCCACCGACGAGGTCATCGCGGCCTTTGCGCACCATGCCGAGCCGATCCTTCGCCCGGTCTTCGAAGAGGCCTGCGCGCTGCCCCCCGGCGCGAAGCTCCGGGAATTCCTCGCCAGGCACAATGTCGATATCTCGCCCTCGTTCGGCAGCAATGCCGGCCTGGTCTTCGCCGGCACGCCCGGCCATTCGATCGAGCGCATCCGCGCCGAGGCGGAACTCGCCGAAATCGCGCGCCGGATCGTCGAGCGACCGCGCCCAGCGGGGCCTGGCGGGGCGGCGGCGATCCTGGCCGAGGTGAGGGAGCACGTCGAGGCCGGCGGCAAGCACCCCTGGGCGTTCCAGTCGGCCGAGAGCCTGCTCGAGAGACGGAGCGGGAGCTGGTGGGGGGCTGTCATGGCGACGCTGCGGGCGCCGGCCGTCATGGCGGGCGCCACGCTGATCCTGCTGGCGTGCTGGTGGATCACCTACGCGCTGGTGTTCGGCTACGCCCCCGGCTTCTTCCGCAACCTGATGGTTGGCGCGACATCGCTGCTGCTGACCTTGCTTGGCCTCCTTGCGCTGGTCGCCGCGCTGCTGGGTGTGAGTTTTCTGGCCCTGCGGCGCCTCGAACGAAGCGACCCGACGAACAGCACGACGATCGCGCTCGACAAGCTCGACGCGATCCTGGAGCATGAGGATCGCACGGCCCAGAACCATCTGACCGCCATCTCGGTCATGAAACCGGGCACGCTGCGCCGGCTGGCGCTGCGCCTGACCTTCTACCTGATCTCGATTTCGGCGCGCCACGTGTTCCGGCCGGGCTTCCTGGCGACGATCAACTCGATCCATTTTGCCCGCTGGGTGCTGCTGCCTGGAACCGACCGGCTGATGTTCTTCTCCAACTACGGCGGCAGCTGGGAAAGCTATCTGGAGGATTTCGTCGCCAAGGCGTCGCCCGGCCTGACCGGCGTCTGGAGCAATACGGTCGGCTATCCGCGCACGCGCTGGCTGTTCCTGGACGGCGCGCGCGACGGCGATCGGTTCAAGCGCTGGGCCAGGCGCCAACAGGTGCCGACGCTGTTCTGGTATTCGGCCTATCCCGAGTTGAACACCCAGCGCATCCGCATCAATTCGCGGATCAGGCGCGGCATCTGCTTGGCCACCGACAGCGAAGCGCGCGACTGGCTGAGCCTGTTCGGCTCGCGCCCGCGTCCGCGCCTCGAAGGCAAGGCCGACGTCGCTGCCGGGAAGCCGTCACTGCCGGCCGCCACCGAGCAACTCGAAACCGGCGAGATCCAGTCGATCTTCTTCAGCGCGTTCGGCGCGCTGGAATTCGGCCAGATGATCGCGCTGGCCGTTCCGGAGGGCCTGCCGAGCCACAAGCGCCGGGAATGGATGGAGTTTCTCGCGACGCAAACGAGCTTCGGCGACCCGATCCCGCGCGTGCGGGCGATGACCGTCGGTTTCGGTCCCGACGGCCTGCGCAGGCTCGGACTCGACGCCGGGCTGAACGAAGATCCGCTCGACCGGTTTCCGACCGCCTTCCGGCACGGCATGGGAAGTCCGCAGCGCAGCCGCATCCTTGACGACGTCGGCGACAGCCGGCCGGAGCATTGGCAATGGGGATCGCCGGACAAGCCGGTGGACATGGTCGTCCTTTGCTACGCGGCCAACCTGCGGACGCTGAAGGCCGAGATCGCCAAGGTGAAGAAAAAGGCGGCGGCGGCCGGGATCAGGAGCGTCGCCGAGCTTCCGCTCCAGGTCCGGCGCGAGGGCCGCCGCGCGATCGAGCATTTCGGCTTCGCCGATGGCGTGTCGCAGCCGGTCGTGCGGGGCACGGCGCGCGCCCATGCGGGCGTCGCGCCGATGCAGCTCGTCGCCGCCGGCGAGTTCCTGTTCGGCTATCGCGACGAGCACGGCTTCTATCCGGTCTCGCCGGGCGTCCGTGCATCGCACGACCGTGGCGGCCTGCTTCCCGCGCTGCGCTTCCGGCGCGGCACCGACGGCACCTCGACCTCGCTGCACGATTTCGGGCGCAACGGATCGTTCCTCGTCGTCCGGCAGTTCGAGCAGCACGTCGAGGAATTCGAGACCTATTGCGCGTTTGCCGCGACGAAGAAATCCCGGGAGCACGACGATCCGGCGATCACGCCGAAGTGGATCGCCGCCAAGATGATGGGACGCTGGCAGGATGGCTCGTCGCTGGTGCGTAACCCGGAAGGCCGCTCCGGCCGCCCGGCGGACAACGACTTCTCCTTCGGCGCCGAGGATCCGCAGGGCCATCGCTGCCCGTTCGGCGCCCATGTGCGGCGCGCCAATCCGCGCGATTCGCTTGGCGACGACCACGATGTCCAGATCCGGATCGGCAAGCGGCATCGCATCCTGCGTGTCGGACGCACCTATGAGCAGCCGGCCAAGCGCGGTGGCAAGCCGGAGAAGGGGCTGTTGTTCATGTGTCTCAACGCCGATATCGAGCGGCAATACGAGTTCATGCAGCAGACCTGGGTGTCGGCCCCATCCTTCCACGGGCTGGTGCGCGAGAAGGACCCGTCGATCGGCTCGAACGAGGGTGACGGCCGGTTCTCGATCCCGCGATGGGAAGGCGGCATAGTGCTGGAAGACATCCCGCGCTTCGTCACCACGCGGGGCGGCGGCTACTTCTTCATGCCCAGCCTGTCCGCATTGCGCTTCATGATCTCGCGGCTCTAAGGCAGGATAGGGCTGGATTGAAGCAGCCCTGCCTTATTCGTCGTCCTGGGACGACGCGATATGCCGAAGGGCGCCGGCGTTGACGATCCTGACGCCGCCGCGTTTCAGGTCGATGATCTTTCGCGCGCGCCAGTCGTTCAGCGTCTTGTTCACCGATTCACGCGTCGCGCCGAGAAACTCGGCCAGCTCCGCCTGCGAGATCGCCACCCAGCCCGACGGATCCGACAGCACGCCCGACAGGAAGGCGAGGCGCTTCGCCAGCCTTGCCTCGATGGCGAAGAATGCCATGTCGCCCATCTCGCCGCTGACCCAACGAAGCCTGGCGCAAAGCAGCGCGATCATGGCGCGCGCCAGCGGCGGATGTTTCTCCAGGCGGTCGAAGAGCTGCGCGCGGCTGAGCGAAACCAGTTCGCAATCGGTCAGGCATATGGCGGTCGCGGTGCGCGGCCTGCCGTCCAGCGCGCCGATCTCGCCGACCAGGCTGCGCGACAACTCCATGTTGGCGACGAGCTTCTGTCCGCCCGGCGAATAGAGCGAGATCTCGACGGTTCCGCCGATCACGCCATAGATGCGGTCCGATGGGTCTTCCTGCACGAAGAGATGCTGTCCGGCGGCATGGCGCTCCGGCTTGCAGCCGGTGAACAGGAGATCGAACAGGTCGGCCGCGATCCGTGCCGGCAGCGGGGACTCGTCGCTTTCGTTCGAGCTTGCGGATGGCATGCTGATGTTCCGATTGCCGCACGTCGTCACTTGTAGGGCAATGGGAGGGGCGAGCAAAGCGATAGTGTTCGATCCGCGGATCCCGGAAGCGCCTGGTGTTCAGCTAGGGGCAAAGAAAAAGGAGCCGCAAGCGGCTCCCAGGCAGAGGTCGGGCGTTCGGGGGTCGCCCCGAACGCCCTGGCGCAGCCCAGCTATCTGATGCGCAGGATGCCGGGATCGTCGGCTTCGATCGGATAGTAGCCGAGCTCATAGGCCTTGTTGATGAAGTCCGGATCGCCGTCGAGCGCCTCATAGCGCATCGCGTCCAGGTCGCCGGAGTCGCGGAAGTAGGTTGCCCGGAAGGTGGCGCGATCCATCGTCTCGTAGGGCAGGCCGCTCGGGCCCTTCACGAGGCATTTCCTGACCTCCTCGGCCGCCAGGTCCGGCACCTGGTAGCGTTCGAGGCGGAAGTCCAGCGTGCCGAGCTTGGGCAGGATGTCGCGCGGGTAGAGCGTGACGCAGGTTCCCGTGGCGCCGCTCTGGTCGACGAGCGGCAGCACGAAATAGGCATATTCGTCGGCCGGATCGAGGGCGATGAACGCCTCGATCCGGTGCACGTATTTAATCACGTCGAGATCGGCGGTCACCAAGCTGCCGTTCTCGACCGTCCAGGCGCCGGGCAGGTTGCGCGCCTTGAGTTCGGCGGCCAGCCAGTCCGGGGTTTCGCGAATGGTCTCGACGAAGTCGAGCGGGATCGAGATCGGGTTCGGCAATGCTTCGGCCATTGCGCTCCCGGGGATCGGGAGCGCGCCGAGCGCCAATAGCACAGCCGTCGTTCGTGCGTAATGCGAGAGAAGGCGGAACATGGTCGATATCCTTCCTAGTAGTGGTTGCGGGGGTTCACGCCCAGCATTTCGCGCAGCTGATTTTCGGTGATGTCGTTCGGCTTGTTGAAGCCGAGACCGACGGTGCGGACTTCCTCGACCTTGTTGGACCGCTCGACGCCATCCATGCCGTTGTATTTTTTGACGGAGACGTCGCGCGTGCCCTCGTTGCGGTGAGTCGCGTGAATCAGCTCATGGCCGAGCACCAATGCCGGAATTTTCGGCACATTCGTGACGGCTCCGGTCGACGGGTTGAATTCCGCGTTCACGGAGTGGTACGCCGGATCGAACTTGACGATCGCGTCCGAAGGCGTGGTGTTCGGATTCTGTCCGGGCGGCGAACTGGTCGCCGCGCCGGGGCTGTCGAACACGACCGTCGTCGTCTTGCTGCTGTCGACGATCCCGCTGACCAGTTC
>JAUYMV010000450.1 GCA_030698645.1 Mesorhizobium sp. | reverse complement strand
CGTGCCTTGTGTGAGGCTTGAACCGGAGCGTCTCCCGTCGCCAGTTTCGCGCAAGCAAACCCGCCTAGTGCTGTCCCGAACGAGGATGCGCAGAGGACCGGCCGCGTGATCAACACCTATGTCGGCTACCAGCTGATCGCCCGCGACATGGCGAAGTCGATCGAGCGCGTCGAGGCGCAGCCGGTCGTGAAACGCGAGACCGAATACTATCTCAAGAACATCTCCGAGGTGAAAACCGTCAAGGAATTCGTCGCCGACGACCGTCTGTTCCGCTACGCCATGAAGGCGCACGGCCTGGAGGACATGGCCTATGCCAAGGCCTTCATGGTCAAGGCGCTGGAAGGCGGCATCGACGACAAGGAGAGCTTCGCCAACCAGCTTACCGACGTGCGCTACAAGGACTTCGTCGAGACCTTCAACTTCGCTCGCTACGGCGACACGGCGACCGTCTTCACGCGTGCCCAGCAGGGCACCGTCGACAAATACATGCGCCAGACGCTGGAGCAGGACGCAGGCGCGGACAATGAGGGTGTGCGCCTCGCGCTCTATTTCGAGCGCAAGGCCTCCAAGATCGAGGATGCCTACGACATCCTCGCCGATTCCGCGCTGACGAAGGTCGTCTTCACCGCATTGGGCCTGCCGTCCTCCTTCTCCTCGGCAAACATCGACAAGCAGGCGGCGCTTCTGACGTCGCGGCTCGATTTCGCCGATTTCAAGGACGCCGACCTTACCGCCACTTTCCTGAAGCGCTTCACCAGCCTCTGGGAAATCGACAACCCGACCTCGACGGCCTCGACCTCGATCGGGCTCCTGTTCGGCCAGCCGGTCGAATTCGGCATTTCGACCGATGTGCTCCTGACCATCCAGAAGATGAAGTCCTGAGGAAGGCGTCATGCAGAACGGACTCTACGTTGCCCTGTCGTCGCAGATCGCGCTGGAGCGGCGCCTGACCACGATCGCCGACAACGTCGCCAATGCGGGCACGGTCGGCTTCCGCGCGACGCAGGTGAAGTTCGAGGACATCGTCACCGGCACCGGCGCGAATTCGATCTCCTTCGTCTCGACCGGCGGCACTTACCTGTCCGACGTCAAGGGCGGCTTCCGCAACACCGGCAACCAGCTCGATTTCGCCATCCGGGGCGATGCCTGGTTCGGCATCGAAACGCCAGACGGGCCGGTGATGACGCGCGACGGCCGCTTCACCATGCTGCAGTCCGGCCAGATCGTGTCGGTCGAGGGATATCCCGTGCTCGATGCGTCGGGCACGCCGCTGCAGGTCGACCCGGCCGGCGGCGCGCCGTCGGTAAGCGCCGACGGCTTCATGCGCCAGAACGGCGAGCAGGTCGGCGCGATCGGCCTGTTTTCGTTCGAGCCCGGTGCCGACTTCCGCCGCTACGGCAATTCGGGCGTCGTGCCGGTCGGCACGCCCGAACCGCTGCTGGATCGGGCCGAGGCCGGCGTCATCCAGGGCTTCGTCGAGGATTCGAACGTCAATCCGGTCCTCGAGATGACGCGCCTGATCATGGTCCAGCGCGCCTTCGAGAGCGCCCATGCGGCGATCCGCGAGACCGAGTCGACCTTCGGCGACGCCGTCAAGACGCTCGGCACCGGCTGATCCTGATCGATGGCGATGGAGAGGGCCGAGCCGGTCCACACCCCGGACAATCCGCTCCTTGCGCTGGAGCGCCTCTACACTCGCTTTTCGGCGGCGGACGCCATGGTCAAGGCCGGCGGGCGCATCGTCGAGGTTTCGGCGACGCAATACCGGGTCCGCGGCCTGTCGCGCCATGCCTGCATCGGCGATGTCGTGGAGCATCACGGCGAACGCGGCCGGCGCAGCGGGGAAATCGTCCGCATCGACC
>JAUYMV010000529.1 GCA_030698645.1 Mesorhizobium sp. | reverse complement strand
CGCTTCACCCGCTCGATGCGCATTCCCGACGGCACCAGCGAAATCCAGCGCCGCACCATCGCCAGGGAGCTTCTGGCTTCCGGCGTCAACTTCTAGGCGCGACAGGACCGACCATGAGCAAGACCAGCCTCGATTATCTGTTCCGGCCGACATCGGTCGCCATCCTCGGCGCATCGGACGACGCGACGCGCATTTCGGGGCGGCCGGTGCGCTATCTCATCGAGGGCGGCTTCAAGGGCGGCATCTATCCGGTCAATCCGAACCGCGAGACGGTGCAGGGGCTGAAAGCCTTCAAGTCGCTGGCCGATGTTCCGGAAGTTCCGGACGTGGCGCTGCTGGCCGTGCCGGCGGGCCTGACCGAGCAGGCGGTGCGCGAATGCGTCGAGAAGGGCGTCAAGGGCGCCGTGATCTTCTCGGCCGGCTATGCCGAGAGCGGCGAGGAGGGCCTCGCCATCCAGGGACGAATCTCGGACATTGCGCGCGAAGGCGGACTGCGCCTGCTCGGGCCGAACTGCCTCGGCATCTTCAATCCGCAGATCGGCTTCTTCGGCACCTTCACCCAGTCGCTCGATCGCGAGATGCCGTCGCCCGGCCCGCTCGGCATCATCAGCCAGTCGGGCGCCTACGGCTCGCACATCGCCTATCTGGCGCGCAAGCGCGGCATCGGCATCAACTACTGGATCACGACCGGCAACGAAGCCGATGTCGACGTCGCCGAAAGCCTGGAATGGATGGCGGCGCAGCCCGACATCAAGGTCATCATGGCCTATGTCGAAGGTGTGCGCGATGGTCCGCGCTTCCGCGCGGCGCTCGAACTGGCGCGCCAAAACCGCAAGCCGATCATCATGATGAAGGTCGGGCGCTCGGTGATCGGCGCGCAGGCGGCGTCCTCGCACACCGCGTCTCTCGCCGGCTCGGACGCGATCTACGATGCGCTGTTCCGCCAGTATGGCGTGCACCGCGCCACCACGACCGAGGAGCAGATCGACGTCGCCTATGCCTGCGCGCGCGGCATTTTCCCGAAGGGCAACAAGCTTGGCGTGGTCACGCTGTCGGGCGGCGCCGGCGTGCTGATCTCGGATGCGGCCGAGAGGCATGGTCTCGACGTCGCGCCGATGCCGATCGGGGCGCAGAAGACGCTGAAGGCGCTGCTGCCGTTCGCGACCGTGGTCAATCCGGTCGACACCACGGCACAGGCGCTGAACGACATGAACCTCCTGGCGAAGAACATCGAGGTTATCCTCGACGAGGGCGGCTACGACGCGCTGATCGGCTTCTTCTCGACGCTGCCGATGACGCGAACCCTGTCCGGTCCGCTGCGCGAGGCGATCGCCAAGGGCTGCGCCAAATTCCCCGACCGCCTGATCGCCATGTCGATGATCGGCGACGTGGAAGCGGTGGCGGCCTACGAGGCGAGCGGGTTCCTGGTGTTCGAGGATTCCGACCGCGCGGTCGCCGCACTCGCCGCGCTGACCAGGTTCGCGACGGCCTTCGACCGCGTGTCCACCGTGGCGCCCGTGGCGCCCGCGACGCCGATCGGCACGGAAGCGCTTTCGGAGCATGCCGCCAAGGCCCTCCTCGGCAAGGCCGGTATCCCGTTCCTTCACGAGCGGTTGACGGCGAGCGCGCAACAGGCCGGCGACGCGGCCGATGCGATTGGCTATCCCGTCGTCATGAAGATCGTTTCCCCGGACATCGAGCACAAGACGGAGATCGGCGGCGTACTCGTCGGCCTCGCGGACCGCGCGGCAGTCGAGAACGGCCATGCGACGCTGCTGGCGCGCGCGGCGGAGCACCGTCCGGATGCGGCCATCGAGGGCGTGCTCGTCGCGCCGATGGCGAAAAAGGGCGTCGAGACCATCATCGGCGTGTCGCGCGATCCGGTGTTCGGGCCGGCGGTGATGTTCGGCCTCGGCGGCGTGCATGTGGAGGTGCTGAAGGACGTCACCTTCCGCCTGGCGCCGTTCGACCGCGACGAGGCGATGCGCATGATCGACGACATCCGCGGCCGGGCGCTTTTGTCCGGCGTGCGCGGCGCGACGCCCTCCGACGTGGACGCGCTCGCCGACGTGCTGGTCAGCCTCGCCGCATTTGCCGCCGCGCATGCCGATGACATCGAAACGA
>JAUYMV010000515.1 GCA_030698645.1 Mesorhizobium sp. | reverse complement strand
CATCGCGCAATCTTCGCCGGTCGACGGCTTCGACGCGAAATACCAGGGCGCCAACGACTACGCCGCGATCAAGGACGCCGATGTCTGCATCGTCACCGCGGGCGTCGCGCGCAAGCCCGGCATGAGCCGCGACGATCTGCTCGGCATCAATCTGAAGGTCATGGAACAGGTCGGCGCCGGCATCAAGAAATACGCCCCAAAGGCCTTCGTCATCTGCATCACCAATCCGCTCGACGCGATGGTCTGGGCGCTGCAGAAGTTCTCCGGCCTGCCCAAGACCCATGTGGTCGGCATGGCCGGCGTGCTCGACTCGGCGCGCTTCCGCTATTTCCTCGCCGAGGAGTTCAAGGTCTCCGTCGAAGACGTGACGGCCTTCGTGCTCGGCGGCCATGGCGACACGATGGTGCCGCTGACGCGCTATTCGACGGTTGCCGGCATTCCGCTTCCCGATCTCGTCAAGATGGGCTGGACCTCGAAGGAAAAGCTCGACGCCATCGTGCAGCGCACGCGCGACGGCGGCGCCGAGATCGTCGGTCTGCTCAAGACCGGCTCGGCCTATTACGCGCCGGCGGCTTCCGCGATCCAGATGGCCGAAGCCTACCTCAAGGACAAGAAGCGGGTTCTGCCGGCGGCTGCCTATCTGTCCGGCCAGTACGGCGTGAAGGACATGTATGTCGGCGTGCCGACGGTGATTGGCGCCGGCGGCATCGAGCGCATCATCGAGATCGACCTCAACAAGGCCGAGGAAAAGATGTTCGAGAAGTCGGTTGCCTCGGTGCAGGGCCTCTGCGAAGCCTGCATCAAGATCGCGCCGAACCTCGCCAAGTAGGACCCCCCTCCATGAACATCCATGAATACCAGGCCAAGCAGCTGCTCAAGGCGATGGGCGCGCCTGTCGCCGACGGTGTCGCGATCTTCAAGGAAGGCGAAGCAGCCGCGGCCGCCAAGTCGCTGCCCGGCCCGCTCTATGTGGTGAAGAGCCAGATTCACGCCGGCGGGCGCGGCAAGGGCAAGTTCAAGGAACTCGGGCCGGACGCCAAGGGCGGCGTGCGCCTGTCGAAGTCGGTCGACGAGGTGGTGGCGAATGTCCACGAAATGCTCGGCAACACGCTGGTCACCAAGCAGACTGGCGACGCCGGCAAGCAGGTCAACCGGCTCTACATCGAGGACGGCGCCGACATCGAGCGCGAACTCTACCTCTCGCTGCTGGTCGACCGCACGGTCGGGCAGGTTGCCTTCGTGATTTCGACCGAAGGCGGCATGGACATCGAGGCCGTCGCGCACGACACGCCCGAAAAGATCGTCACGCTGGCGATCGATCCCGAGAAAGGCGTCACCAAGGACGACGTCAAGGAGATCAACGCAGCCTACGGGCTCTCCGGCGACGCGGCCAAGGACGGCGAGACGCTGTTCCCGCTGCTCTACAAGGCGTTCGTCGAGAAGGACATGAGCCTGCTCGAGGTCAATCCGCTGATCGTCATGAAGGACGGCCATCTGCGCGTGCTCGACGCCAAAGTGTCTTTCGACAACAACGCGCTGTTCCGGCATCCCGAAATCGTCGAACTCCGCGACACGACGGAAGAGGACGAGAAGGAGATCGAGGCCTCCAAATACGACCTCGCCTACGTGGCGCTCGACGGCGACATCGGCTGCATGGTCAACGGCGCCGGCCTCGCCATGGCGACGATGGACATCATCAAGCTCTACGGCGCGGAGCCGGCGAACTTCCTCGATGTCGGCGGCGGCGCCAACAAGGAGAAGGTCACCGCGGCGTTCAAGATCATCACGGCGGACCCGAACGTGAAGGGTATCCTGGTCAACATCTTCGGCGGCATCATGAAATGCGACGTGATCGCCGAGGGCGTCATCGCCGCGGTCAAGGAGGTCGGCCTCAAGGTGCCGCTGGTGGTTCGCCTCGAAGGCACCAATGTCGAGCTCGGCAAGAAGATCATAAACGAGAGCGGGTTGAACGTGATCTCGGCCGACGACCTCGACGACGCGGCCAAGAAGATCGTCAAGGCGGTCAAGGGCTAGCCGCGGCGACACGTCGAGGCCGATCGGCCGCGATCCACCCATTTGCGCCACCCATCAAGGACCACTTCCTCCATGTCCATCCTCATCGACAAGAACACGAAGATCCTGGTCCAGGGTCTGACCGGCAAGACCGGCTCGTTCCACACGGAACAGGCGCTGGCCTATTACGGCACGAAGATGGTCGGCGGCATCCATCCGAAGAAGGGCGGCGAGAAGTGGGATGGAAGCGTGCCGCTGCCGATCTTCGCCAGCGTCGCCGAGGGCAAGGAAAAGACCGGCGCGACCGCCTCGGTCGTCTACGTGCCGCCGGCGGGCGCGGCCGAGGCGATTCTCGAGGCGATCGAAGCGGAGATCCCGCTCATCGTCTGCATCACCGAGGGCATCCCGGTCATGGACATGATCCGCGTCAAGGCGCGGCTCGACCGCTCCACCTCGCGGCTGATCGGGCCGAACTGCCCCGGCGTCGTGACGCCCAACCAGTGCAAGATCGGCATCATGCCCGGCAACATCTTCAAGAAGGGTTCGGTCGGCGTTGTCTCGCGCTCCGGCACGCTTACATATGAAGCCGTGTTCCAGACCACGAATGAGGGCTTGGGCCAGAGCACGGCCGTCGGCATCGGCGGCGATCCGGTCAAGGGCACGGAGTTCATCGACATCCTGGAAATGTTCCTCGCCGACGACGAGACCAAGTCGATCATCATGATCGGAGAGATCGGCGGTTCGGCCGAGGAAGACGCCGCGCAGTTCATCCGCGACGAGGCGATGCGCGGACGCTCGAAGCCGATGGCGGGCTTCATCGCCGGCCGCACGGCCCCTGCCGGACGCACCATGGGCCATGCGGGCGCGGTTATTTCCGGCGGCAAGGGCGGCGCGGAAGACAAGATCGACGCGATGGAGGCGGCCGGCATCCGCGTCTCGCCGTCGCCGGCAAGGCTCGGCAAGACGCTGGTCGAGGCGTTGAAGGGTTAGAAATTGCGAGTGGCGAATGGCGAGTAGCGAATGGGGCAAGTGAGGACAACGAGGACCATTTAGGTCCGGGCGTGCCCCACTCGCCACTCGCCATTCGCCATTCGCCCCAAACAGGAGTCGGAGCCAAGCTCCGAAGGCAGACCATGGCACGGCAGGATCAGGCGAACGACGCCTTCTCGCTTTCCTCTTTTCTCTATGGCGGCAATGCCGACTATATCGAGAGCCTCTACGCGTCCTGGCAGGACGATCCGTCCTCGGTGAACGAGGAGTGGCGCGCCTACTTCGCCTCGCTCAAGGACGACGCGGGCGACGTGCGCAAGAACGCGGCTGGCGCGTCATGGGCGCAGGCCAACTGGCCGATCGCCGCGAATGGCGAACTGGTCTCGGCGCTCGACGGCAACTGGGGCGCGGTCGAAAAGCTGATCGAGCGCAAGGTCAAGGACAAGGCGGCGGCCAACGGCGCCGGCATGTCGGACGCGGGCGTGCAGCAGGCGACGCGTGATTCCGTCCGCGCCATCATGATGATCCGCGCCTACCGCATGCGCGGCCATCTGCACGCCAATCTCGATCCGCTGGGCATCGCCAAGCCGATGGAGGACTACAACGAGCTGTCGCCCGAGAATTACGGCTTCGGCGAGGCCGACTACGACCGGCCGATCTTCATCGACAAGGTGCTGGGGCTCGAATACGCGACCATCCGCCAGATGCTCGACATCCTGAAGCGGACCTATTGCTCGACGCTCGGCGTCGAGTTCATGCATATCTCGGACCCCGAGGAGAAGGGCTGGATCCAGGCCCGTATCGAAGGCCCGGACAAGACCATCGAGTTCACCGCCAACGGCAAGAAGGCGATTCTGCAGAAGCTTATCGAGGCGGAAGGTTTCGAGCAGTTCATCGACGTCAAGTACAAGGGCACCAAGCGCTTCGGCCTCGACGGCGGTGAGTCGCTGATCCCGGCGCTGGAGCAGATCATCAAGCGCGGCGGCGCGCTGGGCATGAAGGAGATCGTGCTCGGAATGGCCCACCGCGGCCGCCTCAACGTGCTGACCAACGTGATGGCAAAGCCCCACCGCGCGGTGTTCCACGAGTTCAAGGGCGGCTCGTTTGCGCCGGACGACGTGGAAGGCTCGGGCGACGTCAAGTATCACCTAGGCGCCTCCTCGGATCGCGAGTTCGACGGCAACAAGGTGCACCTGTCGCTGACCGCCAACCCGTCGCATCTGGAAATCGTCGATCCCGTCGTGATGGGCAAGGCGCGCGCCAAGCAGGACCAGTTGTTCGGCCGCACGCGCGAGGAAATCGTGCCCCAGGAGGAACGCGCCAAGGTCATGCCGCTGCTGCTGCACGGCGATGCCGCCTTCGCCGGACAGGGCGTGATCGCGGAAATCCTCGGCCTGTCGGGCCTGCGCGGCCACCGCGTCGCCGGCACGGTTCACTTCATCATCAACAACCAGATCGGATTTACGACCAATCCGCGCTTCTCGCGCTCCTCTCCCTATCCGTCTGACGTGGCGAAGATGATCGAGGCGCCGATCTTCCATGTGAACGGCGACGATCCGGAAGCGGTGGTCTACGCGGCGAAGGTCGCGACCGAATTCCGCATGAAATTCCACAAGCCGGTCGTCATCGACATGTTCTGCTACCGCCGCTTCGGCCACAACGAGGGCGACGAGCCGGCCTTCACTCAACCGCTGATGTACAAGAACATCCGCTCGCGCGAGACGACGCTTGCGATCTACGCCAGGAAGCTGGTTGGAGAGGGCGTCGTCAGCGAGGCCGAGGTCGACAAGATGAAGGCCGACTGGCGCGCCCATCTCGAAAGCGAGTGGGAGACGGGCCAGGCCTACAAGCCGAACAAGGCCGACTGGCTGGATGGCGCGTGGTCGGGCCTGCGCAGCGCGGACAGCCAGGACGAACTGCGCCGCGGCAAGACGGCGATGCCGGTCAAGTCGCTGAAGGAGATCGGCAAGAAGCTGACCGAGACGCCGAAGGACTTCGAGGCGCACAAGACGATCCAGCGCTTCCTCGATGCGCGGCGCAAGATGATCGACACCGGCGAGGGCATCGACTGGTCGACGGCGGAGGCGCTCGCGTTCGGCGCGATCCTGCTCGACGGCAATCCGATCCGGCTGTCGGGCCAGGATTCGGAGCGCGGCACCTTCAGCCAGCGCCACTCGGTGCTCTACGACCAGCGCGACGAAAGCCGCTACATTCCGCTGAACAATCTCGGTCCGCAGCAGGCCAACTACGAGGTCATCAACTCGATGCTCTCGGAGGAGGCGGTGCTCGGCTTCGAATATGGCTTCTCGCTTGCCGAGCCGCGGGCGCTGACGCTCTGGGAGGCCCAGTTCGGCGATTTCGCCAACGGAGCGCAGGTCGTGTTCGACCAGTTCATCTCGTCGGGCGAACGCAAATGGCTGCGCATGTCGGGCCTCGTCTGCCTGCTGCCGCATGGCTATGAGGGCCAGGGGCCGGAGCATTCCTCGGCACGGCTCGAACGCTTCCTGCAGCTCTGCGCGGAAGACAACATGCAGGTCGCCAACGTGACGACGCCGGCGAACTATTTCCACATCCTGCGCCGGCAGCTGAAGCGCGATTTCCGCAAGCCGCTGATCCTGATGACGCCGAAGTCGCTGTTGCGCCACAAGCGGGCGGTCTCGACTATTGGCGAAATGTCGGGCGAGAGCTCGTTCCACCGGCTGCTGTGGGATGACGCGCAGCTTCTGGCGGACCAGAAGATCAAGCTGGTGAAGGATTCGAAGATCCGTCGAGTCGTGCTCTGCTCGGGCAAGGTCTATTACGACCTCTACGAGGAGCGCGAGAAGCGCGGCGTCAACGACGTCTACCTGCTGCGCGTCGAGCAACTCTATCCGTTTCCGGCCAAGGCGCTGATCACCGAGCTGTCCCGCTTCCGCAACGCCGAGATGGTGTGGTGCCAGGAAGAGCCGAAGAACATGGGCGCCTGGTCGTTCATCGACCCCTATCTGGAATGGGTGCTGGCCCATATCGACGCCAAGCACCAGCGGGTGCGCTACACCGGACGCCCGGCATCGGCATCGCCCGCGACCGGCTTGATGTCCAAGCACCTGGCGCAACTCGAGGCGTTCCTCGAAGACGCGCTCGGCGGCTGATCGACCAAGAGAACTCGAAGGAACGGAAGACATAGAGATGGCAACCGAAATCCGCGTCCCCACCCTTGGCGAGTCCGTCTCCGAGGCGACCGTCGGAAAGTGGTTC